>NZ_CEYLVT010000187.1:0-14933 GCF_982860115.1 Moorena sp. | reverse complement strand
GGGAACCCCCGCATGAAGGCACTGCCTCCCCAGTTCCGAAGCTGCATCGCTTGTCGTTGTCTTGATCCCAAGCGCGAGTGGGGGAAACCACGGCAGTTGCTCATGGGGGGAACCCCCGCATGAAGGCACTGCCTCCCCAGTTCCGAAGCTGCATCGCTTGTCTGTACCCCCACACCCTACACCCGGTCACCCTACACCCCACACCTGACGTCTTTGTAAAAAACCTACCCTTATGAGGGGGTTAGGGGTGGGTTCCGATTCCCGATTCCCGATTTCTCATTCCCTGCCTTATAGCTTTCATGGTCAAGTTTTCTATCAGTCGCTTTATCCTCATGGCAGCTATAGTTATCGGTGTAATTGTTCTTGTTCCAATTATCAAGCAAATTACCCAGCAGCGAGCCATGACATCCGCTTACGAATTACTAACTGACCCATTCTTGCAATTTCCTACAAAAGATTCCGTACGAGTGGTTTGGTTTACCGAATTTCCTGGCTCTCGCCACACCGTTACCTACGGCACGAGCTCTTATCGTAAGGCCACTGCTACTACTACTAAACTCAGCCGCACTCGGGAAGACCAAAAATCCCGAGTTGGCAACCAGACCGAAGACTCCCAAGTCTACCAGAAGCCAATCATGCGGGATATTTGGCGTCATGAAGCCATCGTAACTGGACTGACTCCTGGTCAACGCGATCCCTATCAAGTCACCAGTGTCAAGGAAAATGGGCAAGTTGTCAGGAGCAAACTCTTTAGCCTCAGTGCTCTCCCAAACCCTGAGACACCCCAGAAAATTCTTCTGACCTCTGACCATCAACTAATGCCCATGACAGCAGCTAATCTCCAGAAGGTGGTAGACACTGTAGGCCAAATTGATGGGGTGTTTTATGTTGGTGATTTAGTTAATATTCCTGACCGGGCTTCGGAATGGTTTGATGATAACCGGGGTGGTGCGTTTTTCCCTTGTCTTCAGGGTCGAGCTAATTACCAATTGGAGAAGAATGGGGTTAAAACTACCTACCATGGCGGTGAAATTATTCAAAATTCCCCGATTTTTCCTGTAGTTGGCAATCATGACGTGATGGGGCGTTTTTCTATGGAAAAGGATTTGAATAGCCAATTCAATGACCCTTTTCCTCGCGCTGCAGCACAAGCCATCTATCGGCAAAAAGCTGAACAGTTAAATCCAGATAATGACCCTAATTATTACCAAGCTTGGCTAAAAAACAATACCTATAATACTGACACCTATAACGAGATTTTTTCCCTACCGAATGGCAAACCGTATTATGCGGTAACCTTTGGTGATGTTCGCTTAGTGGTGTTGTACATTACTAATATTTGGCGGACACCTAGCTTAGGTCCTAATGCCAAAGGTAAGTATCAAGAACGGGAACAAGATTTAGACAATCCCATCGCTTGGGGATACGGACAACATATCTTTGAACCGGTTAGTAAAGGGAGTCCCCAGTATCAATGGCTTCAGGCAGAACTCAATAGCACTGAGTTTCAAAAAGCTAAGTATAAAATTGTGATGCTTCACCATCCTCCCCATAGCCTAGGGGGGAATATTGTCCCAGCTTATACTGACCCAGTGCAGATCATTGAGCGGGATCGGGCGGGTAAGGTGACAGCAGTGCGTTATGAGTACCCCAAAGACAAGGATTACATCATTCGGGATGTGGTGCCATTGTTAGAAGCTGCTGGTGTGCAGTTAGTGTATTATGGCCATTCCCATCTATGGAATCGCTTTGTTGATGGTAATGGCATGCATTTTTTAGAATCCTCCAATGTGGGGAATAGTTATGGCGCTTATGTTGGTGAGAAGAAGCGCCCAGTACCAACTGGGTATAACGAAAACTATTCCCCTACTGGAGACGCCAATGGATTAGAGCCCGTTATGCCAACGATCGCGCCATTGTTAGGAGAGAATAACCAGCCCTTGCCTTATATCGCTAGTAATGATCTGACTGTGTTTAGTATCTTGGATACTGGCACCGGTATAGTAACTAGCTATCGCTTTGATACGCGATCGCCTAATTCAGAGGTGATTAAATTCGATCAGTTTCAGTTAAAGCCAAGGGATTAGAGTCGGGAGATGGGGAGATGGGGAGATTTTTGATGAAGGGTAATTATCCCGAAATTATATTATATAATCAAATATTCGCTACTTTTACTTCTTGCCTATTGCCTGTTGCCTGTTGCCTATTGCCTGTTGCCTGTTGCCTGTTGCCTGTTGCCTATTGCCTATTGCCTGTTGCCTATTGCCTATTGCCTGTTGCCTGTTCCCTGCTTGCCTCTCTATAAAAAATAGACACCCTTAGACATTACTGACAAAATGGGTAATACTAGAGAGGTTGTGATTAGATCTAGCATTAATATGGAAAGTCATTCTGAGATGACATTAAGCATTGGGGAGGCAGCTAAACAGTTAGGAGTCTCTACCAAAACCCTAAGACGGTGGGCTGATGCAGGCAAAATCAGATATCAACGTTCACCTACTGGACAACGACGATTTTATCTTAAAGATATCAAACATATAACACCAAGAAATCCTCAGCCATTGACCCACAGATTGACCATCAACTATGCCAGAGTTTCTAGTGATGAGCGACAAAAAGATCTGAAGAGTCAAATTCAATTATTAGAAAATTTTAGCACTGCTAATGGTTGGCAATACGAGACTATTTCTGATTTCGGGGGTGGTTTAAATTATCACAAAAAAGGATTGAACCAATTACTCAGAAAAATTATGACAGGGGATGTTGAACGATTGGTGATTACTCACAAGGATAGATTGCTGAGATTTGGAGCAGAATTAATCTTTACTATTTGTGAAGAGTTTGGGACAGAAGTCGTTATCATTAATAAATCCCCAGAGGGAGTCAGCTTTGAAGACGAATTAACCCAAGACATGATGGAATTAATCACAGTCTTTTCTGCCCGTCTCTATGGCGCTAGGAGCCAAAAAAATCAAAAATTACTTGATGGCATGAGTCAAGTGGTAAGGGAATTAGAATAAGGACTAGGTGGAGAGAGGGGAGGGTGGGGAGATGGGGAGATGGGGAGATTTTTATTAAGGGTAATTATCCCGACATGATATTAGAGAGTATGAAATAAACCCCGGCTGTGAAACCAACTCCCAACCGAACCGATTTGAGCCAATCATGCATCAAACGGGAAGAGGCGGTCTAGGAAGGGGTTAGAAAAAAGTCGATCAGGATCAAATTCTTTCATAAGTAGAGCGAAGTCATCCCAACGTGGGTATTGTGAGCGCAGATATTCCCGATTGGAATAAAAGTGCTTGCCCCAGTTGGGACGGCCACCATACTCTAATAATATCTTTTCGGCTTCCCGATGATAGTTTTCAATCACCTTAAAATCTGATCCTGATAAGTTAAGGCTAATATATACCGATTCTCTTTGATACAGTGGGCTTAACCAATGCTCTTCCGAACTAGCAAATCGAACTGATATTGGTAAGTTTATCCTAAATCCATGGTTTTCTATCATCTGGTGAATTTGCTCCAGAGCTGTGATTGCAGCTGACCTTGGTATGGCATACTCTAACTCGGAATAGGTAAAATTAATATTTTCAAAGGCGAGGATCTTAAAGCTCTTATCCCAACGGTTTAATCCCCGTAGATTAGTCATAAACGCTACTCTAAAGATGAGAGGAATTAGAGCAGGAAACGTCCTGGTAATCCAGTCACCGATTCCATTGCCTTCTCTAACTATAGTTTTAGATAGGTTGTCTAGGAATTGTCTCCAGAATGGCATGGGCGCAACTGGCTCATCCATTTTATTAAACTTAAACCAATAGGAGCGTGAGGTGTGGGGAAATTCAAAGAATTGGAAATGATCGTTTTCTTTAACTAATGTGTCTATTTCTTTTCTGAGAAGGTCGGTCAACATCGGTTGTTGAATATCTCGCAAGAAGAATGTAGGAACACAACGAAGGGTTAATCTAGTAATAATACCAAGGGCACCCAAGTTGACACATACTCCATAAAATGTGGGATCATCTTGTTGGTAGCGGACAACTTCCCCAGATGCTTTCATTAGCTCCAGCTCGACCACTGCACTGGCCAGTGAGCCGTTTTTGTCTCCTGTTCCATGGGTAGCCATTGCTATGGCACCAGAAATAGTCTGCTTGGTGATTGCTCCCAGGTTTTCCAAGGCCATACCGTGTTGGTCGAGGTATTGATTCAAGCTGTTTAGTGTTATTCCTGGCTCAACAGTAACGGTGCCCCGTTCTCGGTCTAGCTCGATTACCCGATTTAGTCGCTTCAAGGATACAAGAACACCATCGGTGCATGCAGCTTCTGACCATGAGTGTCCGGAACCAACCACCTTAACTTTCATCTTTTCGGTTCGAGCCATGGCCAGAACTTTCTTGAGATCTTCGTTAGAAGACGGTTCGACAATACTTTTGGGGTTGCAAGAAACATTACCCCTCCAATTTGACCACGCAGGTGACATATTAATTTATGAAAAATCTTGTAATGGTTTTTCTATATTTTAGCATAAAATAGATAAGCTGTCAGTTATTAGTTTCTTAGCTGAATCAATAGTTTAGCAATATGACGTTGAAGGTTTTCCCAATCTTCGGGAAAGTAGTCACGGGTAAAGATTTCTGAGGCATTTTCATAGCATGTGATCGCATTTTCCAGATTCTCTGTAGTTTCTCCTACTATTCTGTTGCTGAAAGCATTACCCAGGTTATATAGGGTCCTTGCCCACTCTTCGGGGAAGTCTCGTTTGGTATAAACCTCCAAAGCTAGTTGGTATTGGGCAATGGCTTTTTCGAGATTATCAGCTTTATCTCCACGGATTCTGTCACTATAGGCTATGCCAAGGTTGTTGTGAGTACTTGCCCAATCTTCCGGGAAATCTCGTTTAGTGCGAACTTTTAATGCTCGTTGGTATAGTTCTATGGCTTCTTCGAGATTATCAGCCCGGTTTCCACGGATTCTTTCACAGTAGGCATTGCCCAGGTTATAGTGAGTCATTGCCCAATCAATGGGGAAATCTGGTTTAGTGCGAATTTCCAAAGCTAGTTGGAATGCTTTAATAGCTTTCTCGAGATTATCAGCCCGGTCTCCACGGATTCTTTCACAGTAAGCTATGCCCAGGTTATTTTGAGTGCTTGCCCAATCTTCCGGGAAGTCTGATTTGGTATAAACCTCCAAGGCTATTTGGTATGCATCTATGGCAATTTCGAGATTATCAGCCCGATTGCCACGGATTCTATCACTGTAGGCATTGCCCAGGTTGTTTTGAATAGCTGCCCAAATTTCCGGGTTACTCTGATTAGTAAAAACTCTTAGCATCGTTTGGTAACCAGCAATAGCGATTTCCCTGTTATTGCCTTGATTACCCAGTGGAAAATCGCTGATCAGGGTGCTGAATTCCCAGATAGTATTAGCGATTTCTTTTGCTGTTTCTGGTTCCTCTGCTGAAAGCTCAGCACTTGCCCAGGTTTGCAGGATATTGATAAAATTATGATCGAGTTTGTCTAAGTTTGCTTCCAGGAATGGGTAGACAACTTCGCGGTCGCCTTTGCTGTTGTTAGTTGCTAGCAATATTTCTATCAAGAATTTATGATACTCTTCCGATGAAACCTTAGGTGAAGTAAGGGTTTCTGAAATTTTCAGGCCTTTTAAAAGTTTCCTCCTGATACCCAGTAAAAAGTTAGCAGCGTTTTGGTGGCCATTTGCTGTCAGATAGTCTGCTGATTGTGCCATTACCTGCAATAACTCTGCATCCACTAACTCAAGGTTGCTATTAATAAGTTTGATTTCTTTACCCTTGGGACAAGTTAGGAGTTGGTGGAGCAAGTTGAGGTATGCTTGTTTTCTTTCTTGGTTCATTTACTACTCCCTACTCGGCTGCATCTCCTAAAAGCTGTTTGACTCAGCAGTGATGCGTTACGGGCATCAGGCGTGGAACGGGCATCTTGCCCGTTTAAATTGGCGGGCTGTCCCAACCTTGGCTAGGAGCCTGAAAATGAGGGTTCGCCGTTGGGTGGTGCGTTACGGGGCGGACTATCCCAACCCTGGCTACGACCCGGAAAATGAGGGCAAGTCCGCTCCTGAAGCACCACTAGCACTACTTAATTCTAAATTCTAAATTCTAAATTCTAAATTCTAAATTCTTCTTCATTCTTCTTCATTCTTCTTCATCTGACTGCTCTGACGGAGGCAAAAGTAGAGGATTGCCTTGATATTCCGCTGCTTTATCCGTAGGTAAACGACGCACTAAGTCAAATTGAATTAATTTATCTAAAATCGGTAAAAGTTGACTAAATTCTTGAACTTTCATCCGCTTGAGGTCATCCATGGTTATGTTTTCATCGGATAGCACCCCTTTTGCTAAAATTACTTCAAGCACATAATACTCTTCAGCACTCAATTCTGCATGAATACGCAGTTGTTGACTGACATCTTCTAAACCTTGCTGAAATACCTCTGGTGTAATCTTCTCTGCTTTCAGTTCCGCTGCTTTCAGTAATACATAACTACCAATGCGATTGAACCAACGGGGGATCCCCTCGGAACGTTCACACAAATTCTTAGCAGTTTCTATAGTGAAGGGATAAACGGCATCAGGATTAATTGGGTCTTTGCTAGTTTCTCTAATTCGGGCGCTAGCGAGATAGTTAATTAACATTTGATACGTGGTGGGTTGGTCTAAGGCTGTAATCTCTAATGCTAAATCAAATAACCCTCGTTCACCGATCAAAAGCTCCTGAGTCAACCCGGAAGGATGCCCAGTCAAAATAAACCAAGCATCACCTTTGAGCATGCCTTGAGCATTGTGCAATAGTTGACGCACCCGGTCTGGGTCTTGTTTATCTAAATCATCGATAGCAATCACCACACGACTATACTTCTCCAGCGCTCTTTCCAATAAGTCTTGAAAGGTGAGAGTGGGAAACTGTGGAGCATTAACTGGTTTGGATTCCGCTTCAAGGCTTGCCCCAAACCCGGCGATTTTTCCCTCCAACTTGGTCTTGGTTTTGCGACTCGATTCACTCATCAATCCCATGTTGTTTAACAGTTGTTGCGCCCACTCATCTTCTGGCATATGTCGGGCTAGGGCAATCAAAGCAGTCGTTGCTAAATCAGTTTCAAAGGGGAGACTGATATAGGTGGCGAGAGTATCTTCGCTGTTCCGTTGCAAAACTCCCAATACTTCTAAAATAAATGCTGTTTTACCAATACCAACGGCACCGTAGACTAATATCCGCTTTCGTTCGCGACCCTGCAATAAGTTAAATATCTTCCTTAACTCCTGGGTACGACCTGTGAAAACTTTATCTAGGTTTGACCGCAAGCTGGAAGCACTTTCAGAAAAAGGAATTTCTTCAAGATTCCAGTTAGCAAAATTTTGTTTTGTTTCCTTCCAAAGTTTATCGGCTTCACTCATGGCTATTGCTTGGGTTTAATTGTTTTAACTTGTTTATCTTTGATTTTGCTAATAGTTGGAATATTTCTTGAATATTATCAATTTTTTTGTTATCCTTAAGGGTATGATAAATCTCACAAGCCTGGTTTAATTCTTCTCGGGCATCGTCGATAAATCCAAGGGAAATCATTAGTCTGCCTAATCCCGTTTTGCAGGCAGCTATTCCTTCTTGATTTTTGATATAGTCGTAGATGCGCAGAGCGTCCCGATAATGCATCCGGGCTTTGTCTAGGTTTATCATTAAATGATGGGTGCGGGCAATGTGGTATATTGCATCTGCACGACATTCTAGGTTTTCGGTTTGGCGATAGATAGCGAGACTTTGCTCTAAGCGGGATAATCCATCATACCAGCTTCCTCGCTGAACCAACAGTTTACCAATATTACGTTGGATGTCTGCCCAATCTTCCGGAAACGCTTCACGGGTGTAGATTTCTGAAGCCTTTTGATAGGATGCGATCGCTTTTTCCAGATTCTCTGTACAATTTCCGAGTATTCGCTTACTGTAGGCATTGCCCAGGTTATTTTGAGCAATTGCCCAAATTTCGGGGAAGTATTGTTTGGTAAAAACTGACAAGGCTAGTTGGTATGCTTCAATAGCAATTTCTAGATTCTCAGCTCTATCGTGGCCGATTCTATTACTGTACCCATTGGCCAGGTTGATTTGAGTGATTGCCCAATCATAGGGGAAGTCTTCTTTGGTGCGAACTGACAAGGCTAGTTGGTATGCTTCTATAGCCTTTTCTAGATTCTGAGCTCTGTCGCCACTGATTCTTTCACTGTAGATTATGCCCAGCTTGGCTTGGATGTCTGCCCAATATTGGGGAAAGTTTTCTTTGTTGAAAACTGATAAGACTAGTTGAAATGCTTCAATAGCAATTTCTAGATTCTGAGCTCTGTCATCGCGGATTCTGTCACTGTAGGCATTGCCGAGATTGCCTTGAGTTCCTGCCCAAAGGATCGGGAAGTCTTGTTTGGTAAAAACTGACAAGGCTAGTTGGTATGCTTCTATAGCCTTTTCTAGATTCAATGCCCTGTGGTCACAGATTCTTTCACAGTAAGCAATGCCCAGGCTATTTTGAGTCCTTGCCCAATCATAGGGCAAGTATTGTTTGGTGCGAACTGACAAGGCTAGTTGGTATGCTTCTATAGCCTTTTCTAGATTCTGAGCTCTGTCGCCACTGATTCTTTCACTGTAGGCATTGCCCAGGTTGTTTTGAGTCGTTGCCCAATCATAGGGGAAGTCTTGTTTGGTGTAAACCGACAAAGCTAGTTGGTATGCTTCTATGGCGAGTTCTAAATTATCAGCTTTATCTCCACGGATTCTGTTAAGGTAGGCAATGCCCAGGTTATTTTGAGTCGTTGCCCAATCATAGGGGAAGTCTTGTTTGGTGTAAACCGACAAAGCTAGTTGGTATGCTTCTATGGCGAGTTCTAAATTATCAGCTTTATCTCCACGGATTCTGTTAAGGTAGGCAATGCCCAGGTTATTTTGAGTCGTTGCCCAATCATAGGGGAAGTCTTGTTTGGTGTAAACCGACAAAGCTAGTTGGTATGCTTCTATGGCGAGTTCTAAATTATCAGCTTTATCTCCACGGATTCTGTCACAGTAGGCAATGCCCAGGTTAGTTTGAATAGTTGCCCAAATTACCGGATTACTATCATGAGTAAAAACTGTTAGGATTGTTTTGTAACCAGCAATAGCAATTTCGATGTTATTGGCTTTATTACCGAGGTAAAAATCGCTGATAAGGTTGCTGAATTTACCAATAATTATAGCAATATTTTCTGCTGTTTCTGGTTCCAATTCTGATAATTTAGCACTTGCCCAGTTTTTTAAGATATCGATAAAATTATCATCGAGTTTCTCTAGGTTTGCTTCCAGGAGTGAGTAGACAACTTTGGGGTCACTATTGCTGTTAATAGTTGCTATCAATACCTCTGTCAAGAATTGCCAATAGTCTTCGGATGAGGGATTAACTAAAGTAGAGGATTCTGAAATTATCTCTAAAAGATAACTCCTGAGACTCCCTAAAAAGTCAGCAGTATTTTGGTTGCCATCGGCTGCTAGTTCTTCTGCTTCTTGTGCCATTACCTGCAATAAATTTGCATCCACTAACTCGCGGTTGCTCTCAAGAATTTGGACTTCTTCACCGCTGGGACAAGTTAGCAGTTGCTGGATCAAGTTGAGGTATGCTTGTCTTCTTTCTTCGTCCATTTTTAATTATTGAGCTATTAGCCGTCAGCTCTCAGTGGTCAGCTAATGCGCTACGCGCACGTTACGCGAACAGCTGCCCGTTTGACCTGGTGGTGCGTTACGGGACGAACTCTTCCAAGATTGACTACCAATAAAATGAGGCCGAGCCCGTCCCTAACGCACCCTACGCCTACTCTTTTCCCCCCTTTTTTTAAGGGGGGTTAGGGGGTATCAAAACTCCCATTAATAACTTCTATAAGTATAGCAATAAATAAAAAAAATCGGTCAAGCTCAGATAAACTCCAATACTTGACCGAATTATATTGTGTAAACCTCAAAACATACAGCTAAGCTGCCGTTAAACCAAATAACTTTTGACTGATTAATTGTACATTATTCCCGAGTTAGTCAGCAACTGCTGGAAAGCAACAACATACTAACTCATGCTTCATGCTGATTGATACCCCTCCCCAAAAAAACGTTCACTCTTAATTCTACATTCTACATTCTTCATTCTTCATTCTTCATTCCTGGTCGCCAGGGCGACGCCCTGGCAAATTACTATCCTAATCTACATAAAAGTATCGAATCAAAGTCACCATAACCTCACCAGGATTTCCGGTAGGCTCGGGAGTGCTCCACTCGTCGGGATAAGCGTATTTAAGAGAATAGATGGCAAGAATTGTTTTCCGAACTTGTTCAGGAGAACCGACCAAGATGTGCTTGGCTTTCTTAGCTTTGCGACCTTGGTTTTCAGGGTTTTGATTGTCATCAGGGTTTGAGGGAAAGTTTGTACTCATGAATCGTTATTGGTTTAAAGTGTTTACATTATTAATATATTAATTTATTAATTGATTGTCAAGGGGTTTAGGAATTTTTTTTATTACCAAATTGCGAATAGATAGAAGAGTAAATTGGCAATAAAAACTAGTTTTTGTTTGTATAAATTTAAAAAAAAATTAATCCTATTTTATTTTTACCTCCTCCCTACTCCCTGCTCCCTGCTCCCTGCTCCCTTGTTCTTGTAACGTTTTGCAACTATGGCCAAAATGGCGGGACAGATTGAGCCGACTATCTCATTTTTTAGATAGGTTTGCGAGTAGCAACATCTAGGTGAGGTACACAGGTTGTCGATTTTAGGGAATCGGGAATCGGGAATCGGGAATCGGGAATCGGGAATCGGTAACAGGGATAAAATCTTGTGTACCTTATTGCTATCCAAAACCCTATATTGTTTCTTTTGCCTTTTGTCTCTTGCCTCTTGCCTTTTGCCTATTGCCTCTTGCCTATTGCCTATTGCCTACTCCCTACTCCCTATACACATACATTTCATTAATAGGAAAGTAACCATGATAGTAATCAACGATAGCGACAATTCCAATTCACAACCAGTAATACCAGAACCAAATCCCAATGAGCCTACTGGTTCTATTGGTAATTACGTTTGGTTAGACAGCAACAGAGATGGTCTCCAAAATGAGCCTCCTGAAAATGGTGTGAATGGGGTTACTGTTAATCTCTTTGACATCAACGGTAACCTAATCCAAACCACTACTACCAATGACGATAATAATGAGAATCCTGGGTTCTATCTATTTGAGAATATCCCGGATGACCTTTCTAGTCGTTATACCCTGGAATTTGTTGCGCCCCAAGGATTTACCTTTACTACCCAAAATAACGACCCACGGCTGTTCATTGATAGCGATAGTCCGATAGATAGTGATGTTGATCCCAATACCGGTCGTGTCACTATCGGTCCGATCACCCGATTCTTACCGGAAGGGATTGATCAATTGGTATGGGATGCTGGTCTGGTGCCAGTTAAATCAGGGACAACTGGTACCCCAGGGAATGACAAACTGATTGGTACTCGTGGTAATGACCACATTAGTGGTGGAAAAGGTAACGATACGATTGCCGGTGGTCGTGGTAATGATACCCTCTCTGGGGATGGAGGCAAGGATGTAATTAAAGGGGGTGCTGGTAAGGATGTGCTTGATGGTGGCACTGGTCGTGACATCATTACCGGTGGTCGTGGTGATGACACGATTAATGGTGGTGGTGGTAAGGATCGGTTAGTGGGTGGTCGTGGTAATGATCACATCACCGGTGGTGGTGGTGATGACAGGATTAATGGTGGTCGTGGTAGTGATACGTTAGTTGGTGGTGCTGGTCATGATGACTTTTTGTTTACTAAGGGCAGTAGCTTCCGCCACGGTGACGTGGATGTAATCGAAGACTTTGAAGTTGGTGCAGATCTGATTAAATTGAAGGGCTTTGGTGCCATTGATCCTCAAAAGTGGTTTAACAGAGCAGTAGCGTCTGGTATCCTATCTGACAGTGACCAGGGTGTTGTGCTTTCTCCTAAAACTGGTGGAACCCTTGTGATTGAGGATGTGGAGCTAGATCAACTCAGTGGTGACAATTTTCATTTGGTTTAGAATTGTGCTTAGTCCCGTTGACAGTTTACTGTCAGTCAAGCTAGTGTAAGCATTCAGCGGTCAGCGGTCAGCCGTTGGCTGTTCGCGTAGCGTGGCCAAAGGCTGACCGCTGATTATGGAATTTCCTGTTTATTTAGGGATTGGTTCTTGGCGAATTCATCCCCATTTTTTGTTTGAGTCTTTAGGGTATGCGATCGCACTCAGGGGGTGACAAGCGCTCTTTAAAATCTTACAGGGGTTAGGTTTTAGGGGTTAGGTTTTAGGTAAAATTGCCCTGGCGGGATGGATTGATTAAAACTATCATTGACTCAGTATGCGTGAAAATTGCTTCAATTGCTGGGAAATACAAATGACTCATTGCGCTCATTTTACCCAATACCTAAAACCTAAAACCTAACACCTATCTAGGTTTGAGCTTTGTTGTCACCCCGTGAGGTTTTTGGCTGATGATTCTCCAGCTCCATCCCGGACTTTGTCAATCCCCTAGCTGAATCCTTACAACTTTTATACTACATTTTTAAGTACGGAATGTGGGCTCGAAATAGACGGGATCGGTAACACAAAATTGCCTAAGGAATCCGTACCAACTTTACGGGGATAATCTTTACAAAATCTCGAAGTCAGTGAGTATCTTTATCGAAGATTGTGGATGATTCAAGGACTAATTGTCAACTCTCAATAGCTGGTCAGATTTAGCTTTTCCTCTGATCAATCTCAAACCTCAAAAACAGCTCAATTTTCAGCAAGGACTTAACGCTCTATCTGTTATACAGAGTGCTTTGTAACCTTGTTGTCACTCCTTGAGTTTTGCACCAGGAACTAGACTAAAGTTCAACTGGTGCAAAATAGCGATGGCTGAGCATACTTCTGAAACATTTACGGTGAAAGCGTTTCAGCTAAGCACGTAAGTTTTTGTACAGTTGCTACTCAGACTCTTTTCTCTATTGCTGGCTTTTAAGCACCAAGCTTTCAAGTCCGGCTTTTTCACGGTCAGGTGATGTCTCAAAGAGCCCCGTCAACTTAAACAGAGTACAATATTCCTTCTCCACACCTAAGATCTTCGCATATGCATCTGTATGCTGATAACCTGTCTGTTTCAAAAAGGCTTTAAGGTTTGGATCTTTGATTTCTATTGTAGGGGTTTTTTCTTCAATTGGAAAATATGCTTCACACATAAAGTGAATCGATTTTTTCTCATTTAAATCGACGATCACAGTTGATTCAGTATTTTCCGGATCTGTATCATTGATGTGAGTATAATTTTTGTCATCAACAAATTTTATTAATTTATCGACAAGAGTCTGGACTTTATCGCTATAATATAGATCCCCCCCTTCCTGATAATACAAAGTGGGGATCTCATGAAGTAATGTTGTATTCCAAGCATGGGGAACCACATCAAGTTCGTTCCATAATCGTGTAGTAGTATCTCCCAAATTTTCGTTATAGTATTGGGCAAAAATATCATTCCCGGGTGTAGGCCCTGCTGAAGGATAAACATAAATTGGGATACCATTCTCTAGTTCCTCCTTAATTTTCAAAGCTAGTACGGGAGCCAAAGCGCCTCCTAAACTATGCCCTGCAAAGGTAATGTCAGTAATACCATCACGATTTCTTAAAAAATCCAACAATGTTTCTTTATCGCTTCCCATACCCATCAGATTATTTAAACCTCGATCAGTACCACTTGAAAGCTGTCCTGTTTCATCAGGGTTTTCATCCCAAGGTTTCAAGACTCCAACTGCAAAATCTAGTCCAAACCAATCATAAATAGACGCTGGATTAGTACCAGCGATCGCAACCAAATAATGGTTATCTTTTTTAACAACAAACATTGAGTTGGCAGGATAACATCTTTTTGGAGGAAAATCATAATCGGCCAAATATTTTTCTTCTGAGGAGCACAAAAGCTCAGAAGGCCGATAAATGGGACTGATTATAACGTAAGGACCCCAAACAAGTTCCCAATCTGAAAGCATCTCAACATCATCACAATAGTCTGAGAGAACATCATTGCCATTAGGACATGATATGACATTATTAACGAACTCTTCTAATTGTTCACTTAAGTATTTTGAAGAACCTTGTACCTTATCTCCACTAGCATTTGAAAGTATTGAGAGGAGAAAAACTTCTTCTTGGCTGAGACCAGTGGGTAGATTTGGATCGGCTAGAGTTGAGGCCATTGCTTCAAACGGCATTACTGTTGCTAATAAAAGTACTAGCGCCAGACAAAATGACAATAGCTTGGTGATAGTTTTCATGAAAATATACGAAAGTAGGGTAATCTGACCTGGGAGCATGTCACTTATGCAGAACATTTGTACTAAAGCTATAGCCCCCTCATGGGTAAAAGCCAAGCTCATATGGTACATAGTTCATTTGTTCTGGAACATAGACTTGCTCCCCATCAATTTGTGAGAACAATGTAATAGTAGTCCTGTTATATATCTGTGATCCTCATAAAACTCATAGAAAAACTCATAGAAAAACTCATAGAAAAACTCATATCTCACCAAAAACTCAGGGAGCATGTCACAAATGCCGAACATTAGTACATTATCTGGGGAATGGGGAATGGGGAATCGGTAATAGGGGGAGCATCTCACAAAGGGCCGAATCTTTGGGGAGCAGGTCAATTTTGTAAGAACACTTGAACTACAAACCCTTGAACTACAGTGTTTTCGGGGCTTCAGTAGCAGTCAGGAGTTTTTTAGTACATTTGTTCTACGAATTTGACATACTCCAAAAACTCATAGAAAAACTCATAAAACTCATAGAAAAACTCATAGAAAAACTCATATCTCACCAAAAACTCAGGGAG
>NZ_CEYLVT010000186.1:0-15239 GCF_982860115.1 Moorena sp. | reverse complement strand
TCTAAATTCTAAATTCTAAATTCTAAATTCTAAATTCTAAATTCTAAATTCTACACTTCCCCATCTCCCCATCTCCCCATCTCCCCACTCTATCCAAAAATGTCCTGATGGAGTAGCAGAGATTCTGTATAGGGGTCTAAAACCTCTGAAGCAGAAAATTCAGCCAATCCTATGACGTTAATCAGTAAATTGGGGTTTAAGCCACAAAAGAAAGCTCATTTAATTGCACCAGTAACCATTAAATCATCTGATATATCGATAGTTATACCCGTCAGGAATAATCAGAAAGGAATTGACTTATTTTTGTCAGAATTTTTCAAAACCCAGAACCTAGAAAGCTATCCCAAAGAAATCATTATTGTTGATAATGAATCAAAGCCAGAGATTACTATCCCTAAACAGTTTCAAGTTGCTCCCCTTTCAATAAGAGTGATAAAATGCTCAAAACTTGGACCGGCATCTGCCAGAAATATGGGAATCAACTCTGCTAAAGGAGATTGGATTTTATTTACCGATAGTGACTGCATTCCTTCAGAATCCTTAATCACAGGCTATCTTAATGCCATGAATGGCTCCATCGGATATGCAGGTAATGTTAAAGCCTGGAGCAATGATGTATTGTCAAACTATTATGAAACTCAAGAAATACTTGTTCCCTTAAAAGTTATTGAAGATGGCCAGATGATCAGACCGGAATATTTAATTACAGCCAATGCCTTAGTGTGGAAAAAAGCCCTTGAAAAAATCGGTGGGTTTAACGAAATTATTAAAATCGCTGCCGGTGAAGATATAGATTTAGGGTTTAGGTTATTAGAAATTGGCAACTTATCCTATAGTTGCCAATCAATTGTCTATCATGATTTCACTCACGGCATTATCGGATTTATTAAAAGATTTATCAGATATGGAAAAGGCAACAAACTCGTCAGTCAGCTATATTCCATTGACTTAACTCCTAAAGCTTTTATTCCAAATAAACCCGGTTTTATCAATCAACTCTTGTCAAGATTACAATATGTGTGTCTTATAGTAGGATATAGAAATATAGCAAAGGGAGTAGGGAGTAGGGAGTAGGGAGTAGGGAGCGGTGCGACCCGTGGCGAATTTAATTCTTAATGCGGAAAACGCACCATTACGGTATTGGGGGTTTCCCCCATGAGCGACTGCATCAAGAACACTATCCGAAAACTACTTTTGCAAGAGGTCTAATCAGCTACACAGGATTTTTTCCCTATTGCCTATTGCCTATTGCCTATTGCCTATTGCCTATTGCCTATTGCCTGTTCCCTGTTCCCTGTTCCCTGTTCCCCATCTCCCCATCTCCCCATCTCCCTATCTCCCCAAAAATGTCCTGGTGGAATACCCAAGATTGTGTATAGGAGTTATAGTGCAGCTACCCGGAAGTCTGAAGTCTGAAGTCTGAAGTCTGAAATTCTTTAATATCAAGGATTTCCACTGTAGGACGCGGGTTTGTTATTTCTGCCCCCCCTGCATGCACTAGTCAGTTGGCAGAACTCTAATCCAGACAATTGAGGTAATCCTATGACTTTCATCAATAAACTTCATTCAACGCCACAGAATTACTCCGATTTTACTGTACCCTTAAACATTCAAGCATCTGATATATCAATCGTTATTCCCGTTAGGAATAATCAAGAAGGACTGGATTTATTTTTAACTGAGTTTTTTAACAACCAGAATCCCCACATCTATCCAAAAGAAATAATTATTGTTGATAATAACTCCAGGCGACCAATTACTATCGATCAACACTTCCAAGGTAATAATCTTTCGATCAGATTACTGAAATGCTCAAAAAATGATTTAGCCTCTGCCAGAAATGTAGGCATCAACTATGCCAAAGGAGATTGGATTTTATTTACCGATAGCCACTGTCTTCCCTCTGAATCATTTATCGAAGGCTATCTTAATACTAAAAATGGCTCAATAGGCTATGCAGGTAATGTTAAAGCATGGGGCAAGGATTTATTATCAAAATTTTATGACGGTCAAGAAAGATTCATTCCCTTAACCATGATTGAAGAGTGCCAGATCAGTAGACCAGAATCATTAATTACAGCCAATGCCCTGATTTGGAAAAAAGCACTTCAACAAATCGGTGGATTTAAACAAACCATTAGAATTCCCGAAGGAGCCGATCTAGATTTAGCATTTCGATTATTCCAACTTGGTCAAGTATCCTATTGTTGGCAATCCACTGTCTATCCTAATCACAATAAAGAAATCCCCGAATTTATCCAGCGATTTATCAACGATCAAAACAGTAAACTAATGGTGAGTAATCTCTATCATATTTAAATGACGGGAATCGGGAATCGGGAATCGGGAATCGGGAACAGGCAAAAACTATAATAAACTTCCCATCTCCCCATCTCCCCATCTCCCCATCTCCCCATCTCCCCACACTCCCTATCTCCCCATCTCCCCACACTCCCTATCTCCCCATCTCCCCACACTCCCCATCTCCCAAACTCCCCATCTCCCCACCCTCCCCTAATCTGAAGACTGTAATCGGGCAACCTATTTTTGTATAACGACGAATAGTTTTAGTAACAGGATAGCCCCTGACGGGTGACAAACAGCCTTAAAAGCTTTACGGGGTGTGGGGTGTGGGGTGATGGGTGTAGGGGAAGATCAGGAGCTGGCGGAGTTGCGACGGGACGGTTAAATCAGGTCTCGGACCGATTGTTATCCCACCGACTCACTCCAAATTCCCTGTCTTGATGCAATAGCGAGTGGTTTGAATTTACCGTAAGACAGTTGAGCCTTGTCTTGATGCAAAGCGCGAGTGGGGGAAACCCCCGCATGAAGGCGCAAATCACGCTAATCAATAAGTTTTACCCCTTTTCTGCATAGCCTACCAACCATAAAGGCTCAACTGTCTAAGGTTTGGTCTCCGGGGGAAACCACGGCAGTTGCTCATGGGGGAAACCCCCAAGACCGCACTGCCTCCCCTGTTCCGAAGCTGCATCGCTTTTATTTTCCCCACCCCCTACCCCCCACACCCCACACCCTGTTTAGTTTAATGCCTTGTTGTCACCCCCTGAGCTACAGGCTGGTGTCAATTGCAACCGTGAACCGTTGGTTCCGTTCACGATCGAACACTACACACGAAGGAAATAATAGTTATGAACAACCAAAGTATCTTTGATAATTTCGTCAAATCCTATGAGGACAAAACCTACAAACACCCCACCCTGGTGCGACACAAAGGCACACTGATTGCCTTTGCCATGGACGATGAACGATGTATCTATTACACAGTTCTTGATCTCAGCGACAGTGATGAAGACAAAGGGCCAATAGATGTAGAGTACTGGTCAAAAAATCCCAGCCCACTGTATTTTGGCAACGAAATTAGTCAGGTGGGTTATGGCTTGGTGGGGGCTACCAGAATGCCCACAGTTAAGAAAGGAACGCGAATTGAAGACCAGCCACAAAATTTAAACATTGATGAAATTGATAACTTCCTCTCCACTACAGCAAGGCTAACGGCAGATGCGCCTTTCCAGGTGCTTTCCGATGGTCAGTATATCTATGTTTTCCGTCAGTCTATTGCTGGTAGTCACCAAGATATAGTCTATAAACTCACCAGACTCCAAGGCGGTGGTTCCTCTGGGGATACTACTAGACCAGACTCCGATTTTGTGCTTTCGGGTGGTAACAGAATACCGATAGTCAACAATACTCTGTTGTTAGACCGCTTTATCCTTTTGGGCACTCAATTGCAGTCCAAGATGGAAGTGCGTTATAAACGCAGCCGCAACAAAACCCTAGCAGCTAATGCCAAGGATAGTCTGGGGGCTAAAGATATGGAAGGCAATCCTTTCTATGAGCCTACCCAAGAGCTAGACTTTGTGCGCCAGCTTCAGGAGGGACGTTTTCAAGTCCTGTTATTACCGACTCAAGTCGCTAATATTCAACGCTGGCAAATCTTTACTTATAACAGTGCTACTAGCAAGATTGACTCTTTTAATATTGAGCGGGCTGCTGATGGCTTGTTTAATACTAAAGGCACTATCTATTACACCAGTCCCGAACCTGAATATCAATATTCCGTTTACGAACGTCGTGCCGGAGTAGACCCATTTACCAATGAGGAATTAGTGCCAATTATCAGTACTGAGGGTGCAGCAGAATCGGCACTTAGTTTTGATGGTACTGATGATTATGTGGATTTAGGGAATCCGTCGGAATTACAGATTACAGGCAGTCAGACGATTGAAATGTGGGTCAAACCCATGTCTTTGGTTAGTAGGCAAAGTCTTTTCTGTAAAGCCTATAACGGTGAAGGAGCCATTACCCTGGAAGTGGATGGCAAACTTTCCTATTACTACGGTACTGGTGGTGATAATCCCAG
This sequence comes from Moorena sp., assembly GCF_982860115.1. Classification (NCBI taxonomy): domain Bacteria; kingdom Bacillati; phylum Cyanobacteriota; class Cyanophyceae; order Coleofasciculales; family Coleofasciculaceae; genus Moorena; species Moorena sp. Next base: position 10,858 of record NZ_CEYLVT010000186.1, on the reverse strand, counting down.
TGATATTAATATCAATCCCGATACCTTTGAGGGAATTTTAAGTAGCTTTGGACTATTCCGGGATGAGTGGTCTCATCTTGCTATTGTCAGAGACTTTGAAAGCAGGAAACTAACCTGGTACATCGATGGTACAGCAGCAGGTGAGGAGATTCTTACTCAGACTGCTGCTACCGCAGGTACGGAAAACGTCTTCCTTGGCAAAGGTTATGCGGGATATTTTAACGGTTCTATTGATGAAGTCCGTGTCTGGAATCGCGCCCGTAGTGCTGATGAAATCAAGGAAGATCGACATCATCGCTTAGTAGGAAGGGAACCAGGATTAGTTGGTTATTGGCGGTTTGATGAAAATACTAGTAGTACAGTTTACGACCAGACCGATTCTGCTAACAATGGTACAATTTCTGGTGCAACTTGGGAAAAATCAGATGCCCTGATTGGGAATCACCCAGGTATGAGTCGCGATAGTTTTTCTTTTGCTGGGCGCACGATTGAGTCAGGATTAACGGCGGTGCAGTATTTCCAGCAAGAAGATGCCCAAGTGGGTAATGGGGAAGAAAGCAAGCCGATTAAAACTAATGCCCGCGTTATGTTGGCAGTGGCTACAGGTGGCTTAGATGCAGATGGAAGTGCAACCACTGACAAGTATATTGCGGCAATAGATTGGGCAGTTTCCCGTGAAGGAAAGCTGGCACAAGTACCAGATAACCTACCTTTGAGTTGGCTAAATCGAACGGATATTGACGGTGGTTCTATCGAGAATTCTTTTACTGAAGTTGCGAATTTGGAAAAGGAAGTTAGTCAACTCCAACAAAGTATTCAAACACTTCAGCTAGAGATTGTTTCCCCGGAGCAAATAGTGCAGGAAATAGAGCAATTGCAGGGGCAGATAAATCAAAAGTCTCAGCAAAAAAACAGCGAAGAAAGCACAAGACAGCGCTATCAAGAGATGCTCGATGGTACGAGGTCATTCCCGCCTCGTACGAGTAGGTTCGTTGCTGAGAAAAAAGTGAATGACGCAACTGCTGAGATCAACAGGTTGACTAATGAGATCAATGAGTTGAATAGCCAAATCATTCAATTGGAAGCTGACAAAGATTCGTACGATAGCAAAATGGAGCAACTCACTCAAGAAGAAGGCGACCTGAGCACCAAGCAAGCAGAACTTGAAGACAAAAAAGAAAAATTATACGGTCAAGTATCATTGCCAATGGCTCTGTTACATACCGACTCTGATGGCTTGACTGCTTCCGGGGCATTACTAGGCTTTGTCCATACTAGTGACACCCCACAGCTATTTGACAGTGCTACGGGTAAATTAGCTCTTTATTTCCAAGGAACCAACACGCAGTTCTTTACTGCTTACTACGACACCAAAACAGCCCGCGCTCAACAACTCATTGATATAGGCGGGAAAAAAGTTCGCTTTCTTGCCCGTTCAGTTGGCGAAGAGTCAAACTCTGCCACCATTACTATTAGTGCTGGCAATAGTAATGATACCTGTCAAGTCACCATTGCCAATCCTCAAACAGGAATTAGCGAAACCTGGAAGCAGGTGCCGCGAGATCCCCGTATGTTTAGCAAAGTGCTGAATGGACAGGCAAAGCCTCTCTATTTAGGACAAGTAGGCGAAACATCCGGCACAGTAACGGCAATAACCTTGGTGGAAGCAACTAATCGGAGGCTACAAGCAGGTGAGATTCTGAAAATTGGTGATAATAAAGTTACTACAAGTGCAGAAGTTCTAGTTAACGCTACTAACATTCCTATCAACAGCGCATATATAGATGTAGAAGAAGACACTCCAGTTTATTTGGTTCTATACGATTACGCTGCCAATGCTTCTGTCACTTCGTCGGCACTGCAGTTGGATGGGCAAAATGATTATGTGGAATTGCCACCAAAGAGTGTACCTTCCGGTAACGAAATTACGATCAGTTTATGGGCTTACGGTGGGAGTACTCAACCTAAGAATAGTTCTGTGATTGAGGCAGAAGACGCGAATAATGATCGAATCTTAAATATCCACTTGCCTTGGAGTAGTGAGAACATTGTCTTTGATTGCGGCAACGACGGTAGCAGTTATGACCGAATAACAAAAGCGGCTAGTGCAAGTGACTACAAGGGTAAATGGTCTCACTGGGCTTTTACTAAAAATGCTGTCGATGGAGAGATGAAAATTTACCTCAATGGTGATCTATGGTTGAATGAAATTAACAAAAACCACACCTTAACAACAGCGGCACAAGTCCGATTGGGAGACAGCCTCATCACCGGCAAGGATAGGAAATATGATGGAAAAATAGACGAAGTTCGCATCTGGAACTATGCTCGCAGCCAAGAAGAAATCAAAGCCGACAAGGATAAGAGACTCATTGGCAGCGAAGCTGGTTTAGTAGGTTACTGGCACTTTGAAGGAGGAATAGCCAAAGACTATAGTGGCAATGGCAATGATGGAACTATAAATGGTGATCCTCAAAATGTGCCATCCCCCCTCACCTTAATAAACAATAGTTATCTGCAACTAGAAAATGGTTCGCGGCAATTTCTTGTCTATTCCGAAGCAACCGCAGGCACAATTCCTGATGGGATAGTTACAAGTTTGGGCGATGTTCCTTCTTGTCGTTGGGTAGCTGATGCCCCTGGTTTGGCTTTAGACTTTGATGGACAAAATAAATATCTAGCTTTATCTCAGGCTAAATTAGCTCAGATGGATGCTGTTGCTAACCTAACTCTGGAGGCATGGGTTAAACCTACTGAAGTCAGCAATGTTACTCGGTTAATACATCATAAATCGGCAAATAGTCAATATACTCTGGGGCTACAAAAACAAGACTTGATGTCAGCACTACAGTTAGATGGGTCAAGTAACTATATCGACTGTGGAGATATATTACCAGATTCATATACCAAGGAAGCTTGGATTAGAAAAAGCTCTACAGCAGGATCAAATCCAAACATTATTTCTGGTGATACTAATCAGCATGCATTGTTCATGTCTAGTGGCAACCTGTCTTCTGGGCATAATGGGACCTGGGATATTGTTCAAGAATCCCAAGCCAGTGCCAATAATACTTGGATTCATGTAGCCGTTACTTACGATCATCAAGATCAGAGTATGTGTTTATATAAAGATGGGCAACTCATAGATGGCCCATCAACCGTGGCAGCAGCATCAGGTCATAAAGTTTACATTGGAAAGTACTCAACAGGTAACTACTTTAATGGTGCAATAGACGAAGTTCGCATCTGGAACTATGCTCGCAGCGAAGAAGAAATCGACGCCGACAAGGATCGAAGACTCAGTGGCAACGAACCTGGTTTAGTAGGTTACTGGCACTTTGAAGACTGCGAAGGAGGAATAGCCAAGGACTATAGTGGCAATGGCAATGATGGAACTATATATGGCAGTCCTAGTAATGTAGCTTCTGCCCTCAATGCCTACAAAGTTTTTGCTGGAGTTGGAGAGCGCTTCCTCAAAGCTAAGGATATTGTTCCCAGCGGTAATTGGAACCATTTTGCTCTGAGTTTCCACCAATCCTATGCCCTTAGCTTCGATGGTAACGACTATCTCGACTGCGGCAAAAACCGCATGCTGAATCTGTGTGAGGACTTGACCATAGAAACAGTGGTACGGGTAGTTGACAGCAACCGACGCACTATCCTCAGTAAAGGTCAAATGGGTTCTGGGGTAGAAAAAGAAAGTGTACCCTATGCTTTGCGAGTAGAAGGAGGTAAACTGATTTTCTCCTTTGAAGATAGTCAAGGTACGATTCATAACCTAGAGTCTCCCGCCAGCACAATTCAGACCAATACAGTCCACAAAATTGCCGTTACCCGTAAAAAAATTATCGAAACCACTGATAGTGGAGCAGATCCAACTGCATGGGGAACTGGAGATGTAGCCAATATTGACGCAAAGACTAGTAATTTCAGCACTGATGAAAATCAAAAAATTGATAAGGCGATGAAAGCTGATTATGTCGCCTCCAAAAAACGGGGTAAACGACTCAAGGAAGGCTTGACAAACCAGAATACTACAACTACCTCCCAGCAACCGACATTTATCAGTGGTCAAGGAACTGCTCAGTGGCTAGAACTAAAAATGTATATTGACAGTTTGCTGGTATGCAGTCGAGTAATTGAACCTGCTGTTAATGCCGATGGCAATAGTCAACCACTGGAAATTGGCAGGACAGGCAACAATTATTTTAAGGGTAAAATCGCAGAAGTAAAGCTTTGGAGTCGGGCACTGGAAAAAGGTGAAATCCACCAAAATCTTACAGGTCAGGAAGAAGGTTTAGTTGCCTGGTGGCAGTTGGAAGAAAACGAAGGCAACCTTGCCAATGATTTTAAAGGTGGCAACCATGCTCAAATCAAAGGTGCTAGTTGGTGTAAAAACCCAGATGTGGAAGCTTCCGAGTTGCTTGTTTATGGTAATGGCATTCCCCTAGGAACAGAATCAGTACCATCGTCTGATTCACTGGTTACCTGGGGAGATCAGCAATTTACCCTTGGTGCTTACAAAAATGGTAGTTACCAAGAATATTTCCAAGGCACTCTGGAAGAAGTACGAGTCTGGAAAGTAGTACGCACCCAAGAGCAGATTCTCGACAATATCTTTACCCGTCTCAAAGGAGAAAAGCAAGACCTACTAGCTAATTACACCTTTGATGAAATTAAAGATAATGAAGTCAAAGACAGTAGCTTGGCAGGAAACCATCTCCCTGTAGGGGCAGATGCCAACAAACCTGCATCTGTTTTTTCTGATGCTCCTATCAGCAGCGATACCCCACAAGTGCGTTCGGCCTTAGCAGGAATTAAAACTGTATTCAACGAACAGATAGGTAGTAGTCCTGCTGTCACCGAGTACGGGGATATGCAATATGACAGCCAACAGAATCTCACTGGAGTCTTCAAACGCTGCTACACCTACATTAAAAATGGTAAATGGCAGTTAATTACTGGTTACAAAGTAGGCAATTTGATTACCGAATGGGTAAGTCAGGTACAGTTTGACCCCCAGATTATTGGCTACATCGAAGGCGCACCACCAATACCCAGTGAAAACATGACCGTAGGACCCATAACGGCGGCAGACACTGACACTTACAAGCAAGCCAGCACGGTGGAACTAATTGAAGCAGAAGAAGTGACTTACAACTTCTCAAGTTCCAAAGAAAACGGTTTTGACTCTTCCTTTGAAGCAGCCATGTCCGCTGGCGTAGACTTAGATTTACGTACTTTGCTTGCTCCTCTTGGTTTTGGTATCTCTTTCAACGCCGAAGTAGAATTCAAGGTATCTGGTAGTGGCAAGTTTGAGTCCTCTGGTAGCTGGACTGAAGAAAAAAGCACCAGTAGTGGGCGAACTCTGACTAAAAATATGCGGGCCTCTATGAGTGGTTATTGGGAAGATGAAAGTAATCTCCTCAATCAACGCTTAGGGCGACGGTATGTTCCCAAGAATCAGGGATTTGCTCTGGTGCAATCAGAAACAGCAGATGTATTTGCCTTGCGCTTAGCTCATAACAAAGCCCTAATTTCCTATCGCTTCCAGCCTAACCCTGATATTCCCAAAGATTGGAATATTATTTCTTTCCCCATCAACCCCCGCTATACCAAACAGGGAACCCTCGACGGTAAAGTCGGTTATCAACCTGATGGCAGTGTTCAAACTGACCCCGATTATCCCCAGGCAACTCAGTACGGACAATATAGTTACTTCAAACCCATAGAAACCTATGCTCTAAAACGGCAAATTGACAGGGAAGCAGAGGAACTAAAAAATTATTACCAGAACTATAATGCCTCACCCCTATCCAATAGCATTCTCAAAGATGTCATGGGTACCAATGCTGGGCTTTTAGCCAGTGCTGCCGCCGCGATTCCTGGTGCCGGAATTGGTTTAGGTGCTGCTACCACCTTTGGCAGCCTTGCCGATGCCCTAACCAAAGATCAAAGCTTACCGGAAAAATTTGCCACTCGCAATATTGCCAATACCTATGTCTGGACAGCAGACGGGGGATTTTATTCGGAAACCACCGATACTATGGATGTCAGGCAAGAGTCTAGCAGCGGTTCCTATTCCTTTAACAGCAATTTTAGTGGCGGCATTTCCTTGAATGTATCTGCTGGTGGCTCTTTCGGATTTGATTTAAACGGCAGTATGGGTGGGAGTCTGAATATGACCCAATCTAAAAGCGCCGAAGCCTCCCAATCCTTCCGAGTTGAAGTTCAGGTTAATCCCCAGAACGACTTATACAAATATGAAATCCCCCTAGAGCAACAGGATTGGGATACGCCTAATGTAGATTTCTTGCTCCAGTATGACACCCAGGGGAATCCCATTAAAGTTCCTGGCAAGGTGGATGCCTATCGCTTTATGACCTTCTACCTAGAACCTAAGGCGGAAAACTTTGAAGATTTCTATAACAAGGTAGTAGATCCTATTTGGATTGAGCAAAGCGACGAACCCAATGCCCAAGCCTTACGGGAAGCCCAGCAAAGTAATAAAAAACCCGCCTGCTGGCGCATTATGCATCGAGTCACTTTTGTCAGCCGCGTGCTACAAGATTTTAATGATTCTGCTGCTTCCCAGTTAGCCAAAGACGCCAGGGCACTAAATATTGAAAGCAACTGGCAACTGGTTAAAACCCTAGAGCCTTTCGTGAAAAACAAGACAGAAAGTTTTGTCCAGCTTGCTGATGCAGTGCGGGATGCTTTGGCAGAATATTTACCAGAGTTGCAACCCCACTCACAAGAAATCATTCAATACATGGCGCAATACTACGGTTTACCTGAGGATGCCTAGTGCCGCTATGCGGAAGTCGGAAGTCAAAAGTCAAAAGCCAAAAAGTTGCTCTCATAGGCTTTTGGTTGATTGGGAGTAGTAGCTTTATTTCCGCCGTGTTGTACTAGTAACACTACGGGGAACTAAAAAATAGGGACATGGCATTGCTATGTCCTTATAAAAGTCCAAAGTGATTCTAATTTATTTAGGAGATTAGAAATTATGCCTCAAGTTAATAATGCCAATAATACAGCTATTTCTCTGGAAAAATTTATGGAAGAAATGACAGAGAAATATAGGCAGGATTTTATTGATAAAGTCCAAGAACACTCAGATGGAAGTATAGATAAAACTAAAGCTGAAGAGTATTTTAGGACATTTGTTAAAGCTTTATACAACAATCGAATCGAAGGCTTAGGGAAAGGTTACGGTAATTTCGACGAAGGCGGAGCAGAAGGGGAAAAAGGAAGACAAAATTTAGTTGATGCCTTCCACCATGAGACATCTGAGTTTATCCGAGCATTTGGACCAGTTGCTGCTAAGGGTTCAACTCTATTATGGAGTTCTTATGGAATTGGTCGATTTGCCGTTGATGACAAGGAAATTCTCAAAAGTGCTGGAGTTACCGATGAACATGCTCAACCCCTTGATGCAACAGAAGTTGGTAAACTTTGGGATCGACTGAAGATTACTACTCAATCCGATGAGCAAATTGGTTATATCTGGGACAGTCAATATAATGTCTGGAGTAGCGTGTCTAAGGAATTAGCTGCCAATGCTGAGGGTGAAGTCCATGTCTTTCTTCCGAAAAACATAGGCGCATCTACAGTTTTCTGGAACGTAGAATTACCTGAGATGCGTCAGCGGATGGAGGGATTTACAGATGATCCTAAAGTCACTAAAATAACCATCCATCGTCTCACAGATGATGCTCTGAAAAGGGTAAACGAGGCAGCAGATGATAATGCCAAGCGGCAAGTAATGCTCGACTCCAGTAGTTGGGAAAATCTGGATTTTTCAGAAGCTAGTTTAGAAGTACCGAACTTTTCCGATAAACAAAAGGAACTACTAAAGGATTCCAATCCCTTATTGTTTGCCAATATGGAAAACTACGTTAGTAGTAATAAAACTGCAGGCACAATCACGATTAGCAAGCTTACTCAGATTGCCCGACGCTGGAAAGATAAAGCTAGTACATCTTCTGGCATAGACATTGAGCTATACCGAACAATTGCGGACAAGTACGGTCACGTTGAATCAGTTCCCTTTGATATTGCCCAGAAGATAAGCAAAGGTGAAGCCACAGATAATGAGCTGAAACAATACGCTGACAAACTTGTGGTTGCTTTTCAAAACGATCTCAGTAACAAGCAACCACAAGATTATAACGACAGCGATATAGAAATCATTACTCATCTGCTCCATGAAAATTATACCCGTCTGCAAAAACCTTCGAGTTACGAAATGTCTACGAAGGTAATCTCCAAAACTGAAATTGAAAATCTGCTCAAAAAAACATCTGGAGACCCCGCACTGTCTGGCTTCAGTAACTTTAATCAGTATTCCCAAACCTTATCTGCAAAAGATGCGATCGAGCAGTTTGGACTAGATTACCAATACCAAGATGATTCGGGACAAACGGCAAAACCTTATCTGATGTCGGAAGGTGGAAAAGATAAAGCACTGCCCTTTCTCTACTATGTCACCACACCAATAACAGACGATATTAAAAATAATGCCAAAATACCTCTAGATCCGACAGTGAAACAGAAACTAGAGGCGATCGCCAACGATACCACCAGAGACGACAACGATGAACTCAAAAAAATGGCAAAAGAACTTACCACTGCTGGAGTTTATCATGAGCTGACTCCTAATACTGGTGATACTCAACCCAAATATGGCACCAGAACTGATGGCAAAAAATCCTATGCAGACATGCTACGGACAACTTATTCTACCTCTATTTCTGATCTATCAACAGGGGCAATGATTCGTGCCAAAGGACCTAACGGCGAGGACTTTAAAATCGCTGATTGGGACGGTTTAACCTGGACTGTATCTCCTCAAAGTTCAGCAGATTTACCAAATTGGCTCCAGAACCAGGGACGAACAGAAGACCGACTCGATGTCGATACTGAATTAAAAGTATGGAAGACGGAAGGTGACACCAGAATTACACCCCCAACTAATATTCCTGCACCAGTAAGAGCTTTTATGGAACATCACTTCCAAACTAGTTTGGCTGATGTCACCATCCAAGCAGTTAACACTACAGATAATGATGATTCAACCAGTACAGTGATTAAATTTAAGCCTGGAGAATATGACGATACAACTGAAGACGGGTTGAGGAAAATTGCTGACAAGTTGGGTAATACAGTGAACCTTAAAGTTTCCAGTAATGGCAATCAACTCGATGTTTCCAAAGCTATAACCCAAATCAATAATGAGTTACCTACTAAGTCTGTATGGATCAAGAATGAGTTGATCAAACTACGGAAACCAAGAACTAGCTTCGCCGATGTGGTGATCGCCGCTCAGAAATTCAAGTCTAAGTACAACACAGGTAAAACCCCAAGACGAGCCAGATCATGATCATGGGGTAAAGAAGAAATACCTGCAAAATTGAACAAGATGTAAACGTTTGTAATAAAGAGCAGATTAGACCAATAGAAACTTTGCCTAATGTGAGTTATTCTAGACAAAGTTTCTCCCCTTCATAGGCTTTGTTCCATGAATCGATGTCGGGTTGACACGGCTGGGCATCTTGGCGGGGGGGAATGGTTGCCTTGGCCTGCGGTTGCTCAGCTGAAAACTATTCCCAATGGAACCTCAATTCGATGTAAACAATTCGCAGGTTTTGAGGAGGATAATTGCTTATGTCCAACTAAGGTAACCATAAAATTCAAGCACTCAGCGAGTAACGAAACTTGATCGAAGAAAGCTGCTGGGATAATGCCCGCAAAAACGATAATTTGTTGTTGTGCAGGAAGAAATGATCCCCAGTCAACATTTGGATTACAAATGAACTATTGGTCTGCTGACGCCAAGCTTCTAGATTATCAATACTAATGGCATTATCCTGGAAACCTCCGAAAACCGAAATGGGATAGCTCAGAGGTTTATCCATGGTGTAAGTATAGGTCTCAAGCATGGTAAGGTCGGCTCGTAGACTGGGTAAAAACAGCTGCATCATCGCTTTATCCTTCCGAATCGATTCAGGGATAGCATTGTAACGACGAGACAGTTCTGCTACAAACACAGATTTAGGTAATTTGTGGATGTAGGGCTTCTTGATCGGGATTTGGGGAGCTGAACAAGCACAGGCAAACAGGTGAATTGGTTCAGGATTCTTGTCTGTGCGCAGTTGACGGGCAACTTCAAAGGCAAGTACAGCCCCCATACTGTGACCCAAGAAGGCAAAGGGCTTGTCCAGATAGGGTTTTAGGAGAGGTACAAAAGCCTCTAAAAGACGGGACAGCCGAGTATAGGGTGGCTCCATTAGTCGTCTACCCCGTCCCGGCAGTTGGATTGAGCAAACTTCTACATTAGATGGCAAGTCCTGTGACCATGTACTATAGGCTGATGCAGTACCACCAGCACAGGGGAAGCAGAACAGGCGCAGATTAGCCTTGGGATTCGGCTTAGGGCAAACGATCCAGGGGTTAGACGTTAGTGTAGATACCATGAAACTTCATCCTTAAGTAGAGAGATGGGGAGATAGGGAGATGGGGAGATGGGGAGATAGGGAGATGGGGAGATGGGGAGATCTCACAGGGGTAGGTTTTTAACTTTGACCTCAGGTGTGGGGTGTGGGTTGTGGGGTGTGGGGGATAAGAAAATATACTTAATTTGTCGTTGTCAGCCATGCAAAGCGCGAGTGGGGGAAACCCCCTTTGGCGGCGCTGCATCGCTCTTCAATCATCATTGTCAGCCATGCAAAGCGCGAGTGGGGGAAACCCCCTTTGGCGGCGCTGCCTCCTCAGTTCCCTTGCTGCATCGCTTGTCTGTACCCCCACACCCCACACCCCACCCCCTACACCCCACACCTGAGGTCAAAGTAAAAAA
>NZ_CEYLVT010000185.1:15141-15249 GCF_982860115.1 Moorena sp. | reverse complement strand
AACCTGTAACCTGTAACCTGTAACCTGTAACCTGTAACCTGTAACCTGTAACCTTCAACCTTCAACCTTCAACCTGTAACCTGTAACCTGTAACCTTCAACCTTCAAG
>NZ_CEYLVT010000185.1:0-15041 GCF_982860115.1 Moorena sp. | reverse complement strand
CTGTAACCTTCAAGCTGTAACCTTCAAGCTGTAACCTTCAAGCTGTAACCTTCAAGCTGTAACCTTCAACCTTAAACCTGTAACCTTTAACTTTTCTAGCTCCCCCGGAATTAAGTATCCCACCGTAGGCGGTACAGTTGGAGGGGCTGGTCTTTACCTTTAACCTTAACCGGGGACATTTTTTCCAACGGTAGAGTTTTATTCCTCAGCTTGTCTAAGGTGCTTTGGGAAATTAGAATCTCTCCCTCCTGAGCGGCACTACAGATGCGGCTAGTAACATTGGTAGTGTCACCGATAGTAGCGTATTGAATCAGCTTCTGTGAACCGATATTACCTGCTGCTACTTTCCCAGTATTGAGTCCAATGTGGATTTGAATCTCTAAATTGCGCCGCTTGAACCAATCCTGATTTAGGTGAATAACTGCTCGTTGCATTGCGATCGCAGCTTGAACGGCTCGGTCAGCATCGTCTGGTTGGCAATAGGGGGCTCCCCACACAGCCAGTAAGGCATCCCCAATATATTTTTCTAAAGTGCCTTCGTATTCAAACACAATATCCTCTACCATCACCTGGAAGTACTCATTGAGCATCTCAATTACTTGGCGTGGCTTCATCCGAGAAGACATTTCGGTAAATTTACTGATGTCGGCAAACAGGGCGGTTACTTCGGTATCTATAATTTCCAAGTGGCCTTCTTCCTTGAGCTTTTTACTCACAGCTTCCGGAAAGAAAAGCTCAAATTTACTCCGCATTACTGCTTCTTCCTGCATCTTCTGGTAAAGTTGAGCATTGTCAATTGCGATCGCAGCTTGGTTAGCCAGAGCCGTCAAAAACTCCAAGTCTTCTTGAGAGTAAATATTGGCTCTAGAGAGATTGTCCGCATACAATACCCCAATCACTTCTTCTCTCGGTTTTAGGGGTACGCACATGGAGGCATGGATTTCTTGCTGGAGCACTGACTGGGAATTACTGAATCGTTGGTCAATGGCAGCATCAGCAATTAAAACTCCATCCCCCTTCTGGTGTACGAAATTGGTGATTCGTTTGCTATAAAATCGCTCATGGGTCGGTATGCCTGTTCGGGAGTTGACAGCTTTTTCCTCTAGCATTCCTGTTTCTTGATTAACCATGAGGATGATTGCCCGGTCTACATTCATAATCTCGAACAGCAGGTCAAGAATTTTTCTCAACAAGTGATCAGGCTCATCGGGAGAGGAAAGTTGCTTACTCACCTCCAATAATATTTTTAACTTGTCTACTGAGCGTTGACCTGTCTCTTTCTCTCGCAGCTTCAGGGCTGAGCCTTGATCAGCTAAACTGTCATGGTGCAGTAATTCCTGAATTTCTACACGGGTTTTTTCTGGGGATAACCGGCTGACAATCGAAAAGTTGGAATCATTATCCTTCAGAATATTTGGGGTGATTCTGTCATGATTACTCACAAATTCAAAGATTACACTGCCCAGACGTATTAAGTCTCCGTCTTTGAGTTCACACTGGTCAATTTTGGCGTCATTAACAAACGTGTGATTGAGGCTACCTAAGTCTTTTAGGATAACCCGATCATTCGTGATTGTAACCTGAGCATGATGACGGGAAAGACTTTTATGAATTACAGTAATACTATTACTTATTTCCCGTCCTATGGTATTGGAGCCACTGCTCAATTTATAACTTTCTTGGTTATTCGGCTCTGATTTAGCAATTAAATAAGGCACAATCTAGCTCTCGTCATTAGTTCTTATCTCAGACAAGTATAATCGACTAAATTATAAAATTACTAATTTAAGGGTCTAGGTTAATGCTTGAATGGCTCTAGGTTTAATGGGTAAGGGTATTATGACAAGCCTATGAAGCGCGCCTCTTTTAGCAAGTAGGTTATCAAATGCCCCTGTTTTAAATAATACCTAATACCTGACGGCATTACCCTAAGCTCTAATCCCTAAGCTCTAATCCCTAACCCCTAACCCCTAACCCCTAATCCCTAGAATTGGCGTGATAACTGTTTTAAAAACTGGTGAGATAAATTTCGTGGTAGTAGGAGAAAACTTGATATTAGGTTAACACTTGCTTGATTGGTAGTTTCCCTCGGCAACGGGTTGACGCTTTTTCAAAGTATATCAAACTATTAAGCCATTTTGGCATAAATAAGTCATAGTCTAAATAATTAGTTATAATCAAAGAATTGGAAGTACTATCCCCATTGGGGGGAGGAGGAAGCCATGGGTATCGCTACAGTTAACCCAGCAACCGGGGAAACCATCAAAACCTTTGAGCCAGAGAGTCCGTCGTCGATTGCGACCAAGCTAGCCGTTGCCCAAGAGGCGTTTGAGCAATACTGCGAAACATCAATGGAGCAAAGAGCAGATTGGCTAAACGCAGCGGCGGAGATTGTAGAGCGGGATCGAGTCAAATTCGGCGAGCTGATGACCACGGAGATGGGAAAACCCCTCAAAAGTGCGATCGCAGAAGCGCAAAAATGTGGTTTGGTTTGTCGGTACTACGCTGAACACGCAGCTGAATTCCTGGCAGATGTCCCAGCCTCTACCGATGCCACCCAAAGCTTTGTGCGCTACCAACCTCTAGGAGTAATTCTAGCAGTCATGCCCTGGAATTTTCCATTTTGGCAAGTCTTCCGTTTTGCTGCTCCAGCATTGATGGCGGGAAATGTGGGGTTGCTCAAACATGCCTCTAATGTGCCTCAATGCGCCTTAGCCATTGAGCAAATCTTTGCTGAAGCAGGATTTCCGGAAGGGGTGTTTCAGACCTTACTGATTGGTGCTGACCAAGTAGAGGCAGTAATTCAGGATCCACGGGTCAAAGCTGCCACCCTAACTGGTAGTGAGCTAGCAGGAGCGGCTTTAGCCGCTGCGGCTGGGACACAAATCAAGAAAACTGTCCTGGAACTAGGGGGAAGTGACCCGTTTATTGTCCTAGACAGTGCCGATTTAGAAGCAGCAGCTACCACAGGTGTGACTGCTAGGATGCTCAATAACGGTCAATCGTGTATTGCAGCGAAACGGTTTATTGTGGTGGACGCAGTAGCGGATGACTTTCAGCAACGCCTACTGGAAAAATTCCAAGCCCTGAAAGTGGGAGATCCCATGGCGGAAGATACGGATATTGGCCCGTTGGCAACCCCTGGTATTCTTAGAGACTTAGACCAACAGGTACAAGCCTGCATTGAACAAGGGGCAAAGGTTCTTGTGGGTGGCCATCCTTTAAGCGATCGCGCTGGAAACTTCTACCCCCCGACAATTCTAACTGACTTCCCACCAGGGACTCCAGCCGATAACGAAGAATTTTTTGGCCCTGTTGCTCTATTGTTTAGAGTTCCGGATATTGATGCTGCGATTAAGCTTGCCAATTCCACAGTATTTGGATTAGGAGCCAGTGCCTGGACAACCAATGAGGAGCAAATCCCCAGGCTGATTGATGAACTCGAAGCTGGAGCAGTGTTTATCAATGGTTTAGTCAAATCCGACCCCCGTTTACCCTTCGGTGGGATCAAACGTTCTGGGTATGGGCGAGAACTAAGCATTCAAGGGATACATGAGTTCGTAAACATCAAAACTGTTTGGGTGAAGTGAAAATTCTAGGTATTAGGCTAATACCATTAGCCTAATACCATTACCCTAGATTCCATTAGCCTATAGCAATTCTATTTGAATCTTGAACAGTGACAGTTACTACTGACGGATTCTCCGACTCAGGACTCAGCACTATTATTGAAATTCACCTTGTTGGTGAAGTTATCTGTGTATCTGTCTCTATCCCTGTGGTTCTGGTGAAGGGGAAAATAGAAAGTTTTTCTGTAACATTTTTAACTTTTTACCATCAAGTTTTTACTGTTAATTTTTATTAAACTCACACGGATAGAAGCCAGAATGGCTATACAACTCAGTACTCTGCTTCTTTCATGGTTATCAAAAGCTTATCACAAGCTGATTTAAGATTGCCCGATTCCAACTGACTGACTTCTAAAAAATTGGGATTCACAGGATCTCAAATCCTAAATCCTTGTCTTGATGCAATAGCGAGTGGGGGAAACCACGCCAGTTGCTCATGGGGGGAACCCCCAAGACCGCACTGGCTCCCCAAGACCGCGCTGCATCGCTTGTCATGAACTAATAACAACTATGGACGAAGGCTAATAGAAAAAGCTAAAAAGGAATCTCAAAAGAAATCTAAACAGGAATTTTTACAATCAAAGATTATTTGGATACCAAAACCATATATATACCAGGGATGATTAGATATGGGTGACATGAATACTGCTGAACTATTGGTACATTGCTTAGAAAACGAAGGAGTCGAGTACGTTTTTGGACTACCTGGAGAAGAAAATCTCCATGTTCTAGAAGCTCTTAGACATTCTTCAATTCAATTTATTACCACTCGTCATGAACAGGGAGCAGCCTTTATGGCAGACGTTTACGGACGGCTGACAGGAAAGGCTGGAGTTTGCCTGTCTACCCTCGGTCCAGGGGCAACTAATTTAATGACTGGAGTTGCTGATGCCAACTTGGATGGAGCACCCCTAGTAGCCATTACTGGTCAGGTGGGAACGGACCGCATGCATATTGAGTCCCACCAGTACTTGGATCTGGTGGCAATGTTTGCTCCAGTGACTAAGTGGAACCGGCAAATTGTTCGCCCTGACACCACAGCAGAAATTGTCCGTAAGGCCTTTAAAATCGCTCAGACCGAAAAACCAGGAGCGGTACACATAGATTTGCCAGAAAACATTGCGGCCATGGCAGTCGATAGCCAACCCCTAGGCAAAGATGGTCGGGAAAAAACCTTTGCGTCTTTCCGTAGTTTGGGTAAGGCAGCTGTGGCAATTTCTAAGGCGAAAAATCCCCTAATCTTGGCGGGTAATGGCGCAATTCGTGCTGGTGCTGCTGAAGCCTTAACCGAATTTGCCACCCGGATGAATATTCCAGTGGTCAATAGCTTCATGGGTAAAGGGTGTATTCCTTACACTCATCCCCTGGCCTTGTGGACCGTGGGACTGCAACAACGGGACCACATCACCTGTGCTTTTGAGCAATCTGATTTGGTGATTGCGGTGGGATATGATTTGATTGAATATTCTCCGAAAAAGTGGAATCCAGAGGGCAAGATTCCCATTATTCATATCGGTGCGAGTCCAGCAGAAATTGATAAAAGCTACATTCCTTTAGTGGAGGTAGTGGGGGATATTTCTGACTCTCTTAAGGAAATTATGAAGCAGGGAGACCGGGAAGGTAAACCAATATCATCCGCTGCTGAACTTCGGTCGGAAATTCGAGAGGACTACGAACAGTATGCTAATGATGAAGGCTTTCCGATCAAGCCACAAAAACTGATCTATGACCTACGCCAGGTTATGGCACCAGAAGATATTGTGATCTCTGATGTTGGAGCTCATAAGATGTGGATGGCTCGTCAGTACCATTGTGATTGTCCTAATACCTGTATCATTTCTAATGGTTTCGCAGCGATGGGGATTGCTTTGCCAGGAGCAGTAGCGGCTAAGCTGGTTTATCCGGATCGCAATATTGTGGCAGTCACTGGTGATGGGGGCTTTATGATGAATTGCCAGGAACTTGAAACAGCACTAAGAGTAGGGACTGCCTTTGTGACACTGATTTTCAATGATGGTGGCTATGGCTTGATTGATTGGAAGCAACAAAATCACTTTGGTGAGTCGGCTTTCGTGAATTTTGGCAATCCAGATTTTGTCAAATTTGCTGAAAGTATGGGACTAAAAGGCTATCGTGTCAATTCAGTGGATGAGTTGATTCCTATCCTACGAGAAGCATTAGCTCAAGATGTGCCTACGGTGATTGATTGTCCGGTGGATTATGGCGAAAATCTGCGCTTTAGTCAAAAGACTGGTGATTTAACTTGCAAGATTTAAGGTTATTTGGGTTGGAGGTTGGAGGTTAAAGGTTGCAGGTTGAAGGTTGAAGGTTGAAGGTTGGAGGTTGTTGAAGGTTGGAGGTTGTTTAAGGTTGAAGATTGTTGAAGGTTGGAGGTTGTTGAAGGTTGGAGGTTCTAATCTTCCAGTTGTGAACCCTCTGTTCCCTGTTCCCAGATCCGCTGTTCCCTCAAAAAATAACTTTCAACCTACCCTACAAGGGATGCCAAGGGCGAACAACCGGTTAACTTTGGCCTTTTGGCCACGCTACGCGAACAACCGGTTAACTTTGGCCTTTTGGCCACGCTACGCGAACAACCGGTTAACTTTCAACCTTGGCCTTTGGCCACGCTACGCGAACAACCTCCAACTGGTTAACCTTGGCCAAAAGGCCACCCTACGCGAACAACTTGTTAAGCTTAAACAAACCTTTGCGCCACAATGGCGAGACAGCAGGAATTTATATAGTTATCTTATTAAATACAAGTAGGTTGGTTTAAACAACCAATCATTGCATCAATCAATTTGGCACTAGAGAGTTGATGCAGGAAGAATAGGTGAAGGATTTTACTCTGGATTGGCAAAGTCTACTTTACCTTTTACCAAACCTCTAGGGTTAGGAAAACGGCTTTACTGGCTGCAGAAATAATAACTAGACTTTGGGCAATATATATATGATTGCCCTGATGTTTAATGCCTACCCATAATCGTCATTACTGGATCGATTCTCTAGAGCTAATTTTACCCAAATTAAACCTTGTGAAAAGGGAGATGACTGAATATGGATGAGATGGAAATTTATAATCAGCGTCCTGCTGGTTCGGATCTGTTTTCAACTTCGGAAAGCTTCATGGATTCCATCAAAGATTTGGACTTCATGACAGATGTGTCGGAAGATCAGCTCAACAAGATTGAAGGAGGTGACAAAAGCAGCAGCGGACGCCGCAAACGCCCCTCTAATCCCAAAGACTTTAATGGCTTTTTCGGCAAGGGCCAGCCTATCATTAATGACGTGGACTTGCAAGGACTTGCGATCGCTAAGAACGGTGGTACTGCAGTTGTTAACCAAAACGTTATTATCAAGCAAATTTTCTTGGTATTTCCAGGCTTCTTTAAGAAGCGTGGTGGTAGTTCTAGCTGATCGCATTTTACGCTTTTATTGGCTACAAATACATCCTGTTTAAAGGTAATTTGGAATGGGTTATTCCCTTTAAAATTGTCCATTCCAAATTCCTAATTACCCTCTGATAGGACTAGAATTATCCTGGCTTTATTTTTCACTATTTAAAGGTTGCAGGTTCTAATCTTCCAGTTGTGAACCCTTTGTTCCGGTGATCCGCTGTTCCGGTGATCCGCTGTTCCCTCAATAGTGAATAACTTTCAACCTACCCTACAAGGGATGCCAAGGGCTAACAACCGGTTAACCTTAAACTTGTTAACTTTAAACTTGTTAACTTTAAACTTGTTAACCTTAAACTTGTTAACCTTAAACAAACCTTTACGCCACAATGGCGAGACAACAGCAATTTATATCGTTATCTTAATTAAATACAAGTAGCTTGGTTTAAACAACCAATCATTGCATCAATGAATTTGGCACTAGAGAGTTGATGTAGGAAGAATAGGTGAAGGATTTTACTCTGGATTTGCAAAGTCTACTTTACCTTTCACCAAACCTCTAGGCTTAGGGAAACTGCTTTACTGGCTGCAGAAATAATAACTAAACTTTGGGCGATATATATATGATTGCCCTAATGTTTAATGCCTACCCATAATCGTCATTACTGGAACGATTCTCTAGAGCTAATTTAACCCAAATTAAACCTTTTGAACAAGGAGATTACTCAATATGGATGAGATGGAAATTTATAATCAGCGTCCTGCTGGTTCGGCTCTGTTTTCAACTTCTGAAGGCTTCATGGATTCCATCAAAGATTTGGACTTCATGACAGATGTTTCGGAAGATAAGCTCGACAAGATTGAAGGAGGTCAAAACCAGGGACAACCCACTGTTATTGATCCTAAAGATTTTGGTGGCACAGGCGAGCCTATTATCCTTAATGAGGTGGACTTGCAAGGACTTGCGATCGCTGATAACGGTGGTACTGCAATCGTTAACCAAAACGTTATTATCCAGCAATTTTTCTTGCTATTTCCAGGCTTTTTTAAGAAGCGTGCTGGTACCACTACCTGATCGCAATTTACGCTTTGAGTTGCTACCAATACATCCTGATTAAAATGAATTGGTAATGGGTGATTTCCTTAAACATTGCTCATTACCTTCTTACAAAGTACCATCTGATAGAACTAGGATTCTCCTGGGTTGAGTGATCACGGGTTAGTTTAAAGCCGTAATTTTTGATGACTTTTTTATTAAGCTCTAAAAACGTTTTTAATTATCTAGTCGAAAAGGGAATTTGTGAAGCAAATCAGGAATCTCTGCTCCAGATTGAACCAAAATCTGGTAAAAACTTTAATTTGCTGGTGAGTTTGACTGAGGATCGCTATCTTCTGATTAAGCAAGAGCGTCACGATCATGAAGGGAAAACTAATGGTGATTTTTGGTACGAATGGCTTTTTTATGAGTTTTTACAGGAGTTTCCAGAGCTAAGCTCTATTCGCCCACTAATTTCCGAGGCGATTCATTTTGATTCAAGTCGCTCAATTCTGGTTTTTAACTATCTTAATGACTATTGTGATTTAGCGTATTTTTATAGTAAAGAGCAGGTTTTTCCCACTGATATCGCTAGGCAGATCGGAGCTACTATAGCCACAATCCATCGCACGACTCTAGACTGTCAGGAATATAAAGACTTTTTGAACTCTAATTCTAAACAGCTACCGATTGACGAAGAGGTTGACTTTCTTGAAAGGTTAGAACGAATTGAACCAGAAGTTTTTGGGTTCTATTCTGAAGATTCTCTTGAATTTTTTAGACTTTATCAGCGCTACGAGAGTTTAGGGCAAGCCCTCGCAGAACTTAACGAAATTTGGGACCCTTGCTGTCTGATCCACAATGACCTAAAACTGAAAAACATATTACTGCACCTTGAGTGGGAGCAATGCCTCTCTAGCAAAAAGCCAGAAGCGACAAGCATGGTTAGAGTAATTGATTGGGAGAAATTCACTTGGGGAGATCCGACCTTAGATTTAGGCACCATTATCGCTAGCTATCTACAAATTTGGCTGAGTAGCTTGGTGATCAGTACAGCAATCGATGTTGAAACTGCTTTGCGTCTCGCCACAACTCCCCTTGAGGTAATTCAACCTAGCCTTGTTGCTCTAACTCAAGCTTATTTGGCTCACTTTCCAGAAATTATTGAGCGACGTCAGAATTTTTTGAGACGAGCCATGCAATTTGCTGGGTTTGTCTTGATTCGCAAAATTCATATCAAGATCAATAATCTCAAACCCTTTGACAATACAGGTATCTGTATGCTTCAGGTTGCTAAGACCTTGTTATGCCATCCAGAGCAATCAATCATGATTGTTTTTGGCATCACAGAATCTGAACTCACTTGTCCTAGCCGTATTCCTGCCTAAGTCCTAAGGTGTTGATTATGCAATTACTGGATGCTCTACGAACTCAACGACTGGATTCTTCTATACCTGGATTGCTTGATGTTTTTTCTGACATTCTTAACAATGTTCAGATTCAATCTAATTTCTATATTACTCATCCAGAGTACAAACCCCTGGAACTTCCAGATGAAGTGGTAGCTCGTTTTCAGCAACTACCCTTAAAGATCCAGAATACGCATCTAAGCCTGCAACTGCGAACGTTTCTCTACCGTATCTACTACAACGGCTCTTATCAAACGACTCTTGCAGCGGATCAGAATTCAAATGGTTGGGCAGTTGACGAGGATTTGGAGAACAATACCGTAAGGGGGCTTAACCTAGAGTTTTGTCAGCGATTGTGCGAAAGTAATCGCTCTCAAGGCTACTTTGATCCAGGCTGGTTAGTGCTAAGGCAGGAAAGTGATGGTAGTCTAGCTGTGGAAAAGAAGGGTCTAATTCTGCACATTAGGCCAGATTTCCACTTACAACCGATTGATAAGGCTGCTACTATAGGGAGCTTAGTGGCAATCCGGATGCCTCATAATTTAGTTCAAAACGGATTCTATGTAGCGGTTGGTAATGCTGGTCGAGTTAATCCTTGTCATTCAGATGGTGACCACCAGACAGTAAATGTCTATTTTAATCTGAGTCCTGAAGGTGCAGTTGCTGTTATGAAAGCTATCACTGAGGGATTGAACCGAGTCAAAATTCCTTTCACGTTTAAGGTGCTATACAATCCTTCTGACTACGGGCGTTATGATTCAGGGGTGCTGTGCTTTGAAAAGGGTAGTTATAGAACAGTTAAACCTATGCTTAAGACTGTTTATGCTCAACACAAATCCCATTTTCTGCAAGGGGTGCCTCTGTTTACCAAGCAGCTGTTACCAGGATTGGCTCTATCAGAAGAACCTGATTATAAATTTACCCCTAAAGAAGATTTTGGCATGAATCGCTGCCAAATTGTTGCTAATGCGTTACTAGAAGCTTGGCTACAAGGTCACGACTCTCCAGAAGGTCGGATGAATTTTATCCTCCATAACTTTTCTTTGCTTGGAATTGATATCAAGCGTCCTTACTTGAATGCTAACTCGAAAGATATTTATTAAAGGATTTACTAAAGGCTAGTACTACACAATTGGTGATTTTAGCTTCCGTTATAGCACTACGCATTCAGATGTTTGACATTCTTAAACTCCGACACTTAGTCATAGCTGACTTGTGACTTGTGACTTGTGACTTGTGACTTGCGCGTAGCGCTATATCATCTGCTCGATCACAAGAAAATCCTGTTCTATCTGAGCACACAGAGACTTATTGTAGGGGTCAGTCTTGAGGGCTTTTCTAAGATAATTTCTAGCTTTATCGAGCTTGTGCTGTTTAACCAAGTGTCTTGCCCAAGTTTGATAAGCGATCGCTTGCCACTGACGCACTTCTGGGTCTTGGGGCATTCTTTGAGCCAAGGCTTCTACTAATGCGATCGCTCTCATCAACCGTCGCTCCCGAAGCAATTGCTGGAGTTGATGATAGGAATCCCACTTCAGCTGTTGTTCAACTGCTGAGAGGGGTTGATTGAATTCAACGGATGGTGGCTTAGGTGTTACCCAAGTTGAGGTTGGGGGATGTGAGTCCCCAGGCTGATTACTCTGATTACCAAAGCTAGTGGCGGAGGTTAATACTGGTTCACGGTCACACTCTTTGATAGCACTGAGGAGAAGCTTATAAGCCTCCGTAAACCGAATAAACTTTTCTTGGGCAAGCTTGTCTCCAGGGTTAATATCAGGATGATACCGACGTGCCAGACGCCGATAAGACTCTTTTACTTCAACCTGCTTTGCTCCTGGACCTACACCCAATAAGCGATAGCAATCAGCCAGATTCATCAATGGGATAAGTAATCAATAAGCGTTGAGACAGACTTATCTGTTTCTGTGTTTCCTATATATAGAGTACCCTGTTCAATAATGTCACTACTTTTCCCTTTATACTACTTCATCACCAGATCATCAAACAGCCCTTACTCACCAAGACGGTTACAACCCGCTTTCCAGTTATAAATCAAATGCTGCAATTGGTGCAATTACCGTTAATAACCGCCTTGGCAGTGTAAGTTCTGATCAAATTGACCAGAGCAAAACTCTAGAGGGCTCTCTGGTCAATGACTTGGTCAATCAAGCCATACTCCTTGGCTTCATCAGCTGACATGAAAAAGTCCCGATCCATGTCTTTTTCGATTTTTTCTAGGGCTTGACCGGTATTTTGGGCGTAGATTTCATTGAGTTGATGGCGGATCCGCAAAATTTCCCTAGCTTCAATCTCAATATCCGTAGCTTGTCCACGGGTTCCCCCAGAGGGTTGGTGAATCATAATCCTGGAGTGAGGCAAAGCGATTCGTTTTCCTTTTTTACCTGCAGCTAGCAGGAAAGACCCCATGGAGGCAGCTAGACCAACACAAACGGTGACTACATCGGATTTGATATGCTGCATGGTGTCATAAATAGCCATGCCTGCGGTGACTGAACCACCAGGAGAGTTTATGTAGAGGATAATATCTTTGCTATTATCTTCAGAGTCGAGATATAGCATCACCGCAATGATCTGGTTGGTGATTTCGTCATCAACCTCTTTGCCTAGAAAAATAATCCGTTCCCGGTAGAGACGGTTGTAGATGTCAATCCATTCAGTATACTGACTTCCTGGCATCTGGTAGGGAACTTTGGGCACACCAATGGGCATAATTTGCTCCGAGTTAGTACTAGATTGTGGAAAAGGGGATGTAAAGATTGATCAATTTTATGTTAGCTATCAGCTGTTGGCGTAGCCTGCGCGTAGCGCATATGCTTACAACTTAAGTAATACCAGCAGGAATCGGAGTATCAAGCTCTTGAGGTTCTAGCACCCTGTCGATCAGACCATACTCTTGGGCTTGGTGAGGTGTCATGTAAAGGAAGCGATCCATATCTTTAGCAATTTTTTCTTGGTCTTGACCGGTATTGCGAGACAAGATATTGAGCATCGTCTTCTTATTGGTCAGAACTTCTTGAGCACGAATTTGGATATCCGTGGCTTGACCCTGGGCATAACTCCTGGGCTGATGTAGGACAATAGTGGCATTGGGTAAACTTGCCCGACAGCCTTTAGTTCCTGCGGAGAGTAGCATTGCTGCCATCCCAAGGGCTGAACCAATACAAATAGTGTGGATAGGGGGCTTGATGTAATTTATGGTGTCACAGATGGCAAAGGCTTCGGTTTCAAAACCCACGGGTTGGCCATCGTAACGGGATGTGCCGGTGGAATTGATGTAAATTTTAATGGGCTTGTCTGGGTCGTCGTACTGTAAATACAGCAGTTCGGCAATAATTAATTCTGTTACCGCACTCACCAAGGGCATACCCAAATATACAATCCGCTCACTTAACAACAGCGAGGGTAAGTCTGGTGGCGGCGTGCGGTAGGCAGGTCTACCATAGTAGGTAGATTGAACAGCCTGGATGGGTCGTTTCATGATATTTGGGGCTGCAATAATGGCACTATCTTTAACCAGTGTAGCTTGCCTACTTTCTTCGTGCCGGTTACTACCCTAAAGGTTAAAACTGTAACATGGGGGAAAACTTCCTTATTTGGGGGTTATTGTAAGCAGCTCAATGGCTACACCCATGCTGACCGATAGCCTCTACACCCATAATCAATTACCCTTGCTGTCTGAGGAGCTATCTAAAATGAAAGTTGGTTTGCACCCAGCCCTTAACGATACTAATATTGATGCTAATCAACCGAGTAGTCAGCGTCAGTTATCCATGGCGATTTCTGCGATCGCTGCTTCCTCTAGTCGAAGTGTACCCTTGAATTTGTGTCTGGTACTCGACCACAGTGGCTCCATGCATGGGCAGCCCCTGGAAACTGTCAAGCAAGCAGCAGTGGGGTTAATTGAGCGCCTGCAACCGGATGACCGCCTCTCGATTGTGGCCTTTGACCACAGAGCCAAAGTGCTGGTTCGCAATCAACCGATGGGCAACCTAGACCAAATCAAACGAAAGATTAACCGACTTGCGGCTGATGGGGGTACTGCCATTGATGAAGGTCTGAAGCTAGGGGTTAAAGAATTAATTAAAGCTAAACAAGACACGGTATCTCAGGTGTTTCTCCTCACTGATGGGGAAAACGAACATGGAAATAATGAAAGTTGCATAAAATTAGCTGAACTGGCTGCTGAAAATAACTTGACTATCAACAGTCTGGGATTCGGTTCCAACTGGAACCAAGATATTTTGGAAAAAATTTCGGATATTGCTACTGGTAGCTTGTCTTACATTGAAGAACCAGAGCAAGCCCTGAGTGAGTTTGCACGTTTGTTCAACCGCATGCAGTCTGTGGGCTTAACTAATGCTTATCTGTTGTTGGATTTAATGCCAAAAGTGCGGTTAGCAGAGCTCAAACCCATCGCCCAAGTAGAACCAGATGCGATTGAACTCCCAGCACAATCAGAAGGCGATCGCTTTATGGTACGTTTGGGAGATTTGATGACTGATTCAAAACGGGTGATTCTCGCTAACTTGTATGTTGGTAAAATGCCAGAGGGTCGTCAAACCATTGCCCATATACAAGTCAGATATGATGACCCATCCAGTGGTGGACAAGAGTTACTCTCGGAAATCGTGCCAGTCCAGGCGAATTTCCAGGAGGCTTATCAACCAGTTCCCAATGCTGAGGTACAGAAGCATATTCTAGCTTTAGCTAAATACCGTCAGACTCAAATTGCGGAAACAAAATTACAGCAGGGCGATCGCGCCGGGGCTGCCACCATGTTACAAACTGCGGCAAAAACCGCTATCCAGATGGGGGATAAAGGAGCCGCAACGGTATTGCAAACCAATGCTACGATCTTGCAAACTGGGGAAGACCTCTCAGAAGCTGATCGTAAGAAAACCAGAATTGTGTCTAAGACTCTGTTACAGGAGTAATCAAATTTAGGGGTAATCAATAAGGGTAGGGCATGATCCTTGCCCTTTCAAGGGTATGTTTTTTACAAAGACGTCAGGTGTGGGGTGTAGGGTGACCGGGTGTGGGGTGTGGGGGAGAAGAAAGCGATGCAGTCGCTCCTAAACTCCGAAACGTGAGTCTAGCTGACTTCTGACTTCTGACTTCTGACTTGCGCGTAGCGCTATAACTCTTCATCTAAAGGCTGACTAGGATCGGGCTGGGGGGATGCCATCTATGCCTAAAGATATAGGCCGAAAGTAATAACTTAAACACTCACACTTAAACCCTTAGAGGTAAACACTTAGATTTAAACACTTATAAATAAGGATTATCAGCCATTATTTGGTTTTATAGGCGTAATTAGCAGTAATTACGCCTATTTACTGTTGTTAACTATTCACAACTTAGGCTTTTTACCTTTTTGTGGGGTTTTTACACCTGACTCTATACGGTATGCACTACAAAAATTATCTGTCAAGATGTTGAAAGAAAAAGTTACATAGTGTTATATTTATTTACATAAAGACGAAAGGAGAAAAAAACCAAATGACTTTCAGCACTGACACCATTACCAAGTCCACTATGTACACCACCGTTG
>NZ_CEYLVT010000184.1:0-15255 GCF_982860115.1 Moorena sp. | reverse complement strand
TTTGTGCGATGGCCATAGCTTAAACTTCATGCACTTTTTGTCTGATAGTATGATATAGTGCATCTCTTGCTAGATATCCATTCTGGGCGTTATCGCTGTACGCGATGAAGCGTTCGCGAAGCGTGGCCAAAGGCCTCAGCTTCCGCTAAAAGCGATCGCAAAGCGTGAGCAAAGCTCAATCCTGGTGTGAACGATCTCCCAAAAAGACTCATAATAAACAGCCTACCCTACTCCCGATTCCCTACTCCCCACACCCCACACCCTAATCCCTACACCCTACACCCCACACCCCACACCCCACACCCTACTCCCGATTCCCTAAAAATCCTCTACCATCCATTCTGAAGACCGCTCACCTAGTTCGATCGGAATACTGACCACTTTGCCTAGTCGTGGACGCTCACGGGTGTTGTTAATGAACTGTTGCACCTGGCTGGCTCCTCCCCAACCTCGGATATAGTTGGCTACTGTATCTAAATGCTCTAGGTACTCAGCTTCGGAAAGGGGGAAGGATTGCTGCTCTAGATACTTCCACATGATTTGAACAAAGATTTTCCCTTGAGTCCTCCGAACCTGGATGTCATAGGAGCGTCCCCACTTATTGAGCAGGAGTTGGTGCAAGTCCTGTCCTGTCATAGCCTCTTGCCCTAACTTCATGTTTACATTTCGTTACAAATACAACGCTTCTTAACTTTATGATAAAGCGTAAAAGAATGTAATAATACTTATAGTTCAAGCCGTGAATCCTTATATTGCAGGGATTTGGGCAACCCTGTCCAGTGGTTGAATTACACTACAGTTAGAAAAACAGGGTTCAAAAAATTCTGGTAATTTTCCCAGAATTGTAAAAAAAGTATACCTTTAGGCGTTAAGTTATGGCTGAAGCTTCTGGCTCTGCAGACGTTCCAGATATGGGGCGTCGCCAATTTATGAACCTCTTGGCGTTTGGGACAATTACCGGCACATTTGTTGGAGCTCTCTACCCAATCGTTAAGTATTTTATCCCCCCATCCAGTGGTGGGGCTGGTGGTGGTGTCACAGCTAAAGATGCTTTGGGCAATGACATCAATGTCAGCGAGTTTTTAGCTAGTCACAATGTAGGCGATCGCACCCTGACTCAAGGTCTCAAAGGGGACCCCACCTATGTGATTGTTACTGAAGATCAAGGTCTTGAGGCTTACGGTCTCAACGCGGTTTGCACTCACTTAGGCTGTGTTGTGCCTTGGAATGCTAGTAAGAACCGGTTCATCTGTCCTTGCCATGGATCCCAGTATGACAATACTGGCAAGGTAGTACGGGGACCAGCGCCTTTGTCTCTAGCTTTGGCCCACGCTACGGTAACAGAAGACGACACCCTAGTCTTCAGCACCTGGAAAGAAACTGACTTCCGCACTGGTGAAGAACCTTGGTGGAGTTAATTGCTTTAGTCCTTAGTCCTTAGTTTTTAGTTAATTGACTAGTGCTAATCAACCATTAGCAATTAACAAGTTGCAATTTTTAAATTACCAATTTTTGAGTTTTTTGGCTTAGTGATGAGAACACCTGATGTATCGGTGATGGTTAACCGTGGCAAGCGGATGATTGCCAGAGCTATCGTTTTGGTTGTGGCAGCTGTGGCCCTTTTCTTTGCCAGTGATCTGGCAGTTCCCCAGTCAGCTGCTGCCTATCCCTTCTGGGCACAGGAAACTGCTCCAGCAACCCCTCGTGAAGCCACTGGCAAGATAGTTTGTGCTAATTGTCACCTAGCAGAGAAACCGACAGAAGTGGAAATCCCCCAATCGGTACTGCCAGATACTGTATTTGAAGCTGTGGTTAAAATCCCCTATGACCTAGAAGCACAAGAGGTCTATGGTGATGGTTCTAAAGGTGGCTTACAGGTCGGTGCCGTAGTGATGTTACCGGAAGGTTTCAAGATTGCTCCTCCTGACCGGATTCCGGAGGAAATGCAAGAAGAAACCGAAAACATGTACTACCAACCTTACAGCGAAGACCAGGAAAATATAGTACTCGTTGGTCCTCTACCAGGTGAGGAGTATCAAGAAATTGTATTCCCAGTTCTGTCTCCTGACCCGAGAACTGAGAAAGATATCTATTTTGGTAAATACCAGCTTCATGTCGGTGGTAACCGGGGACGGGGTCAGGTTTACCCCACTGGGGACCTTAGCAATAATAATGCCTTCAATGCCTCTGCCACTGGTGAAATTACCAAAATTTCCTTTGAAGAGTATGTTGGCTACGACGTCACTATCAAGACCCCAGACGGCGAGACTGTCGTTGATACGGTTCCCCCTGGCCCAGAGTTACTGGTTGCTGAAGGAGATCAGGTAGTATCAGGACAAGCTCTGAGTACTGATCCTAATGTTGGTGGATTTGGTCAAAGGGATGTAGAAGTGGTCTTACAAGACCCAGCTCGGATTAAGTGGTTGATGCTATTCATCGGCGCGATTATGCTATCTCAAGTCTTGCTAGTTATTAAGAAGAAGCAAGTTGAGAAAGTCCAAGCTGCTGAAATGAATTTCTAATATCAAGTGGCTGGTTCAAAGGTCACAAAGCGCGTTTGTATCTGGGTTGTAAACACAATTCTTGGCGAAAAAGGCAAGAGGCAAGAGGCAAAAGGCAAGAGGGGAAAGAGATCCTCAGTTTTATTGTCCAATAACAAAATCCTTGCTAAGTTTACATCTCATTTATAAACGCTATATTGCGATAGTTATTGGTTAAAGGTTGACAGTTGATCGTCTTGGGGTACATGGTTGTTTCCCTTGGCTATCAATGGTCAACCTTTGTTTATTTAGGGAGTCGGGAATAGAAATATAGCAATCTTAACTGAAAACGGGAGAGGCTCTGATCGTTACAAAAAAAATAGCCGTAGAAATACTATCCACGGCTATGTCAGTAAACACTATGTCATGTCTCTCACTTTCCGAATCAATCCGGATGTGATTTTATTTCATTGGGCAAAGGTCACGCTACGCCAAAAGACCGGAGCCTTTGCCGGGGGGAAACCCCCCCATAAATTTAACCTAACCTATTAACGCCAAGTCGAATACTTGGTTGCAAAACTAATTACTTGCCCTGGAATTCCGGTTGCCTGCAAAGGGCTCCAGTCGGAAACCGACCCATACCCGAGTGCAGAAAGAGAGTAAATAGTCTTGGTGACTCCTTCAGGAGACCCCTTAATGTACTTAATACGTTGTTTCTTTTGCTTAGAATCATCATGATTATTGTTTTGATTCGGGAGAAAGTTTTGAGACATGGTTAAGAACCTCAATAATGTTTATATTGATTATTGTAATGATTATAGTTTTGATTGTCAAGGGTTTTTATAATTTTTTTTTGGGGAGGTAATTTGAGAATCAATTTTAGGATTCAGCCGTCAGCCGTCAGCTGTCAGCTGTCAGTTTCAAGTTTATTTTATTAAAAAGCTGTTCCCGTCGCATGATTACATATCTTTAGCTGACACCTGTTCGCGTAGCGCTTAAGCTGACGGCTGACAGCTGACAGCTGATAGCTAAGCGCTGATAACTTCCCCATCAATTAGCACTTATTACCTGTAAAGCTGTAAACTTAAAATCACCGAAAGTCTGGGAAACAATCTGCTGATTACCCCGAAATTCTTGTTTTTCATAACTACCATTGTTTAATACCAGCACAGTTACTAACTGCTCTTGGGGGTCAATAATCCAATATTCAGGAATAGCCCTTTCTTGGTATTGTTGTACTTTCTCTACATAATCACGTCGGTAGTTTTCATCCCTTTGGTTTTTGTAGGGGCTAACTACTTCAGCCACAAACTGTGGGGGAAGCATATCAAGGGTGATAGTTAAGCGTTTTTCGGTTTGGATAAGATGTTCTTCTCTAATCACTACCAAATCAGGATAGCGGTTTTGAGGATTTCCTGGAACTTGTAATTCACAATTGTGCATCTTAATCAAACGGCGGTAAACTAGTTGGATTAATTCATCCCTTAGCCACATTACCCTCCAATTATTTGGTTCACTCTCAGGCGGCAATTCTACTAACTCCCCATCAAATAGCTCATAACGGTTATCTGTGCCATCATCATATTCCAGGTATTCTTCAAAAGTGAGTTTGGAGGTGGTTTTAACCATGGTGCCCTCGCAATTATAAAGGTTTTTAATTAGGTGAGGTAAAAATTTGCGGGTTTTAGGGAGCAGGGAGCAGTGAAGTCAGAAGAAGGAAGTGGAAAAAAAATCTGTGTATATCATTACCCTATAAACTGCTATACTCACCTAAATCCTACAGTTTATAAATTAACATTTTTTTAAGGGTGTTCCTGTAGTGGATCTTCCATATCATCGCTTTTTTTAGTATAATTTTTACCCTCAGCTGTTGCCCATTTAAATTATAGCAAATGAATATCCGGAAAGATATTTTTTTCGGGTGTATAACTAATATAATTCCTAAAAATTATCAATAATTTTGGGTATGATAAACTATTCTCCTGCTGTAATTTTAATCTGGCAAATTGCTGCTGCTGAGGCCAAGAAGAGTAACGCGACAGAGATACAACCAGCTCATTTGTTAATTGGATTGTGCAAGTTTTGCGATTTCAATTGGGAAGTATTCTTTAAAGATTTAAAAAACCAAGATCCTAAGCAGCGCCCTGATTTTGAAAATGATCGTCAGAGTTTACAACAGCGGTTTGAGCAGAGCAGATTAGACCCAAAGCTATTCCGACGTCGTTTGCGTAAACGTGTGGCTCAACCAGCCCCAGAGCAAGAGATTGGCGAAACAATGTCTCGCAGTCAAGCTTCCAGAGAGGTTTTTCAACGGGCTGAAGAAATTGCACAAACAGAAGCACGAGAAAGCCGTTCTTATCATCTTTTGCAGGCTTTGCTGGAGTTACCTCAACCTCTTTGGGAAGAAATTTTAGTAGAAATGGGTATTAACAATCCCCTTGTCCTAATGTTTGGAGATGAGCTATCTCAAACATTAGCAGAACCTGCTAATCTTAATCCTCTTGAGCCAGCAAACCCTGTTCCATTTCCCTCGACCGTAGAGCTAACACCATGGTTAGATAACTCTGAGAGCTATTGGCGGGATTTAACCCTGCTAGCTGCTCAAGGCAAGTTAGAACCAATCTTTGAAAGGCGAGAGACAATTCTTGCTTTAGCACGGGTGCTAATACACCAGCGCCAGCGTAATGCTCTCTTGGTGGGAGATGTTGGTGTGGGCAAGACTTCTATTGTCAAAGGATTAGTCGGGCGGTTGGTGGGAAGAAAGGCTCTATCTATCCTTAATGGTAAACGGATCATAGAGATATCTCTTCCACAACTATTATGGGGAGTTAGTAACCAGGCGGAGATTAACAGAAGAATAAATTTATTAATAGAAAAAGCTTCAACAGAGGATAACTTCATTTTATTCATTGAAGAAATTCACAGGATTTTCAATAGTAATCAAGAAATAAATGAAGCTGTTCAACTACTTAAATCAGCTTTACTTAGTGGAAAAATTCACTGTATTGGTACTACGACTACTGAGCAATATAGTCAAACTCTTGAGCAGGATGCTGATCTAAAACATTGGTTTCAAGTTATTTGGATTAATGAACCATCTGATTCAGAAGCAGAAGCAATTCTAAAAATATGGCGGAGACAATACCAGGTTAATAAGCAAGTTACCATAACTGATGATGCTATTGAGGCAGCGGTAGAATTCTCTAAGTTATATCTACCTGATTCACGCTTACCTACAAAAGCTATCGATATTCTTGA
The DNA here is from genome assembly GCF_982860115.1 of Moorena sp. Lineage (NCBI taxonomy): Bacteria > Bacillati > Cyanobacteriota > Cyanophyceae > Coleofasciculales > Coleofasciculaceae > Moorena > Moorena sp. The sequence continues at coordinate 9,517 of NZ_CEYLVT010000184.1, read as the reverse complement.
AGAAGCTTGTGCCGTCGCTTCTCTAAGATCACTTTCAGAGAATAACAATCAAGACAATATTTACCAAATTGATCGAAAAGATGTTGAGATTAGAGTACGTGAGTGTATTAATTCTGAAGTTGAGTCATTGGATGACCGTCTTCGATTAGAAAAACTTAAAGAGGTTTTCCAGGAGCTTTTTGGGCAAGATAAAACTGAAGACTTGTTAAATGAGTTTAGGAGAATTATAGAAGAGGTTTCTGAGTCTGATATTAGTAATATTCCTACAGTAGAAGTGAAACAGGATGGAGAACGTCCTCAGCTCTCAATCAGAGTTAGAGAAGTAGTTCAGGGTTACATTCAGGAAAACCCAAATATTAAAAAAATCCTAAAAGTAGGTCAAGTAGGTATAGTAGAACTCATAAAAGTACTTGTTCCTCTCTCGGGAGTTCCTATTGAAATACTCCGAGTTTGGCTTCAAGAAAAAGATAAGCAAAAAAATAATTCTTGAATATTTCAATAACAAGATTACTAGTCACATCATTATTAGGAGGGACTTAAAGCTATGTTCACCTCAGAAGAAGAAGCAAATGTTGCATCTCAATGGAATGTAGGCGATCGCATTATTAATCTCTATGATGTCCAAGGGATTCTCGGCAAGGGAGGGTTTGGTCAGGTTTATAAAGTAAGACATTTAGAATGGAATATAGATTTGGCAGTTAAGACTCCTAGACAAGAAACCATTGACGCATCAGGAGGAGTCGATAACTTTGAGAAAGAAGCGCAAACCTGGGTAAATCTGGGATTACACCCTCACGCTGTTAGCTGTTATTATGTCCGCCGATTGGGTGGTACTCCCCGGGTGTTTGTCGAGTATATGAAGGGGGGAAGTTTGCATGACTGGATTTATGGCAAGGATGGCGAACCAGCAAAGCTTTATCAAGGGAAAACAACAGAGGTATTGGAACGGATTCTCGACATTGCCATTCAGTTTGCTTGGGGACTACACTATGCCCATGAAACGGGGTTAGTGCATAAGGATGTGAAACCAGAGAATGTCATGGTTACGCCCAATGGTACTGTCAAGGTTACGGATTTTGGTTTAGCGCGATCTGGTTCTATTGTATCTCCACAAGCAGAGATAAACCCACAACAAACCCTGATGGTGAGCAAGGGAGGTGGAACACCAGCCTATAAATCACCCGAACAATCTAACGGAGAACCTTTGACGCGAAGATCGGATTTGTTTAGTTGGGCAATATCGGTTTTTGAGATATTTAAGGGGGATAAGTGCTGGCCTTGCGGTGATATTGCAGCTTATAATACAGAATATTTCTTAGAAGCTGGATCTGTTAATGATAGTCAGCTGCCAATACCAGAGTCCGTAAAACAATTACTATACCAGTGCTTTAAAGAAGATCCCGATCAACGTCCCCATGATATGTTGGTGGTAGCGAATGAATTGAAAGATATTTATCAGCAGGAAATAGGGGAGGTTTACTGGCGTCCAGAACCTAATATAGCTGAATTGATTGCAGACGATCTCAATAACCGAGCATTATCATTGATGGACTTGGGGGAAGAAGAGGAAGCTTTACAGTTGTGGAATGAGGCGTTAGAGAAACAACCACAGCATCCAGAGGCGACTTATAATAGAGGATTATATTTATGGAGAACAGGGAAAGTTAATGACGACCAACTGATTGCTAATTTAGAAAGTATACAAGATTCAGGTAATTTGGTAGCAAAATATCTGTTAGCTGAAACTCATATGGAACGGGATGATTGTGAGTCAGCGATTAAGCTTCTGGAGAGTATTGAAGGAAAAGAAATAGAGCAAGAACTAATTAGTAAGTTACTAACCAAAGCAAAACAGCGTTTACCTCAATCAACTCGCTTATTAAAGGAATTTAGAGGACATTCTGGCGTTGTGAGCTCAGTATCTTTAAGTCCTGATGGTAAACTAGCACTTTCTGGTAGCCATGATAAGACCTTAAAGCTTTGGGATGTAGAGACAGGAAATTGCTTACGAACTTTTGAAGGACATCAAGACGAAGTCTTAACAGTTTATTTAAGTAAAAATAAAAAGTTAGCTATATCTGGAAGTAATGATAAAACTTTGAGGATTTGGGATGTAGAAACAGGAAGTTGTTTTGAAAAAATTGAAGGATTTAAAAGGTCAGTAAATACGGTCTATTTAAGTGATAATAACAAACTGATTTTATCGGGAGAAATTGATATAGATAAAAATATGATAGATAAGAAAATTAAATTATTAAATTACCTATTTAATAATTCACAAAAAGTATTCTTTAAGAAACTTTATTCAAATAATCTAAAATTATGGAATTTTGGGGAAAAAAATTGCATTTTAGAATTGAAAGGACATTTTTTAGCTGTTAACTCTGCTTGTATTGATGAAAATAATCAATTAGTTTTATCTAGTGGCGGCGATAAAGTGATCAAGTTATGGGATACAAAAACAGGAAAATGTTTGCAGATATTTGGAGAGTTAAATAAAGGTTTTGATGCTGTTTTTGGTCATAAAAGTACTGTTAGTTCAGTTGCATTTACAAATGATAAGGTTCTGTCAGGGAGCCAGGATAGCACTTTAAAACTATGGAATAAAGATACAGGTGAATGTCTACGAACCTTTGAAGGTCATAGTGATAGAGTCACTTCAGTTTCAGTGACAAAAAATGGAAAATTTGCTATCTCTAGCGAAGAAAGCCAAAAGCTAAAACTATGGAATTTAGAAACAGGTAAATGCTTGAGAACATTTCCAGGACATAGTAATAGAGTAAATTCAGTTTCTATATCTCAATGTGGTAATTTTGCAGTATCTGCTAGTTTTGACAAAACCCTTCTACTTTGGCAAATTAATTGTTTAAGCTCTAAACAATATTCTGCCCCATCAAGGTTATCAAGATTTTTAGAAACTGAATTTGTCCTTGAAAATGAAAAGATTTATCACCAGAATTTAAAAGAAGCAAAAGTAGCTTTAGAACAAAAGGATTATTTAACAGCAAAACGTCATCTTGAGGTAGCAATAAAGATCCCAGGATATAGCTATAGAGAGGAAGTTTTAAAATGTTGGCGAAGTCTTTATATTCATTTGCCACATCGAAAATTAAAAGATGTTTTGGCAAGTTCAAACTTTAATATCTTAGAACAAGTACCAGAGATAGTAAGATATCATTATAAAAAAACACCAAAGTTACTAGGAGAGTTGCATACTTCAGTGCATTTAGATAGATACAGTCACTTTATTTTAGTTGGTCGTACTAGAAGTACTTCATTCAACTTGGAACTTTTTAATTTTCCTCATTTAGAGTTCAATAAATCATTAGAAGGATTTGAAAAAAAGTGGGAAGAAGCCTTAGATTCTGCCGAAAGACGTAAGGATGAGTGCTTAGAAAATCCAGAACATACACTTTTTGATAAAATTAAATATACCCTTGAGCAAGGCAGTGAAGACTTTAAAATTTTCTCGACTCTGACTCGCCGGAATATAGGATGGTGTTCTAAAACTTGTTTATATCTAAGTGCAGATAATAGTTTGGCTGTATCTGGACATGAATTAGGAAGACTAAAACTTTATAATGTGGAAACAGGTAAATGGATTTGGACATATCGGAGACATGGTATTGTTTCCCATAATATTAATCAAAATATAAGACCTAAAATCAGTGATGCTGAAGTCAAATCCTTATGTATTTCTCAAGATAATAGTTTTATTCTATCTGGTGCTGAGGATAAAACATTGAAACTATGGGAAATAGGAAATCATGGCTCAATACGAGCTTCCTTATCAGGGGATTGTTTGAGAACCTTTGAAGGTCATCAAGGAGGAGTTTTATCAGTCTGTTTAAGCCTAGATAACCAATTTGCTTTGTCTGGGAGTGCTGACAAAACGTTAAAGCTATGGGAAGTATCAACAGGACATTGTTTGAAAACAATAGAAGGACATCAAGATTCGGTTAACTCGGTATGTATATTGTCAGATGCTAAATTTGCCTTATCGGGAAGTGCAGACAATACAATTAAACTTTGGAATTTAGAAACAGAAGCATGTCTCACAACTTTTCAAGGACATACAGAACAGATTAACTCTATTTTTCTTAGTGTTGATGATAAATACTTTATTTCAGGAAGTGACGATAAAACAGCAAGACTTTGGGATATTGAAACAGGTGAATGTTTACAAATTTTTGAAGGACATACCAATAAAATCACCTCGGTGTGTTTAGCATCTAATAATCAATGGGCTGTTTCTGCTAGTGGAGAAGAAATCAAAGTCTGGTTTTTAAACTGGGAATTAGAAGAACGTCAAACTTCTGATTGGGATGAAGGGGCTAGACCTTATTTGGAGACATTTCTGAAACAACATACCCCTTATACCGCTACTTTGCCTAATAATAAAAAACCAACAGATGAAGAAATTACCTTATCCCTCACCCGTCAAGGTCTTCCGTTGTGGACAGAAAAGGATTTTGAAAATCTTCTCTATACCCTTGGATGTGCTGGTTATGGATGGTTGCGTCCTGAAGGGGTGCGTCAGCAGCTTGAAACCATGAGAGCAAGTCTTCAAAATCAAGAATATTTAATAGCCGCTAAATCCAGAGACTATACTCAATTACGGAATTTATTAGCACAAGGAAAATGGAAAGAAGCTAATGAAGAAACATGGCAATTAATTGTAAATGCAATTAACTATGATGTATCCCAAATACCTAGTGCAAACGATTTGAATAATTTTCCTAGCGAACACCTACATATCATAGATCAACTTTGGATAGATTACAGCAACGGACATTTTGGCTTTAGCGTTCAAAAAAATATTATTTCAGAGATTATCAGTGAATCACAAACCTTACAAAAAAAATGGAATGAATTAGGCAATTGTCTGGGTTGGCGAGAAAATAATGAATGGAAAGAATACAATAACCTTACTTTTTCTATTGAAGCTAACAAAGGACATTTACCAATTTTAGGTGGATCATCATTACCCTTGTTCTTTTGGACACAACGATGCGTGATGTATTCTTCTTTAATACTGAGTAATGCTTGGAAAAGCCTCAACCCTATACAAGACCATGATTTTGATATATCCCAGTTGCTGTCGGAAGTTGTACAGGATAGCGAAGATACACCTCAGACTAAATCCTAATCTCACATAACCTATAATTCAGAGGAAAAATTAACAATGTGCGAAAATTCTGAAAATATAAAAGCAACTCCTCAAGTACGTATTACTCATTCACCAGAGCAATCAGATAACAATGAACTATTAAATCTATTGCCCAAAGAAACTGATTTGAATCCTCAACTATTAGAAAGTAAAGGTTTTACAAATGTTAAAAAGCTTGGTGAGGGAGGATTTGGTAAAGTTTATTTAGCTTCTCATCAATCTACAGAAGAAGAGGTAGCTATAAAAATAATACTAGAGAACGTTGCTGAACCAGATAAGGATAAAAAGCGTTTTCAGCGCGAAATGCAAAACATTAAATTTTTAGATCATCCCAATCTTGTGGAAATGCGATATCCAGATTTGTGGGAGGACAATTTCTTAATCATGGAATATTGTAATGGTGGTAGTGTAGCTGATTTATTAAACAAATCAGACAGAAAATTACCACTTGAACGTGCTTTAGAAATTACTTTTCAAGCCCTTGATGGATTACATTACCTGCACAATATTGAAATTCCCGAAGTTCAACTTTCCAAAGAAACTACTCAAACAGTTAAGGGATTGGTACATCGTGATCTTAAGCCAGCAAATATTTTACTTTCCAAAGTAAATGGTGTCGAAACAGTCAAAATCGCTGACTATGGGTTATCAAAAGCTTTTGATTTAGCAGGAAAAAGTGGTATTACTCCTAGCAATAAGTATGGTAAAAAATCTGTAATTGGGACATATGAATTCATGTCTAGAGCGCAAGTTTTTAATTTTAAATATGCTAAAGCAGAGGTAGACGTTTGGGCAATGGCTGCATCTCTCTATAAGATGTTAACAGGAAAGACTCCAAGAGAATTTCCTGAAGATCAAAATAAAAGAAAAGTGGTCTTGACAACACAACCAACTCCCATCCGCTTTAGCAACGACTCAATTCCCGAAGAACTTGCGCAAGTGATTGATTGTGCCTTGAAAGACGAATCTGACCTCTACTTTAAGACGGCTGCTCAATTTAAAGAGGCACTAACGTTTGCTGCGAATAAAATTGGTTTGCTGAATAGTTGAATAGTTCACCAGGGCGTTGCTGATTTAAGGTATTAATGATCATAAAACAGAAATTTGTCTAGGGGTAACAGGAGGCTACAGTGATCACATTCGGCGAATCTGCCTCCTCTTTAATCCCAATTAAATGACATTCCCAAATACTCTTCTAACTTCTGATTATGAGCTCGAAAGAAGTCACTTAAGGTTTGTCTCAATTCCTGACTAATGGGAGTGTAAGACCTACCATTGCATTTGGGATATTGAAAAAACTTCTGATCAGATAATCCCAAAAATTCAATGATGGTACTCATGACAGTCTTGGGATTGCTATAGAAGTCTTCACTCTTCACTATTAAAAAGTGTTCTCTTGGAAAAATCTCCATCCATCGTTTTAACTTATAGACGTAAAGACTTCCTAATAAATTATTTGGATGTCGATACCCAATCTGTAATAGCTCTGATTCTGTCAAACTTTCCAGTCTTTGCTTCTCTAGAGCTAGGGCATCTTCTAGACTGCGCTTTTCTCGGCCATGATAAAAATTGTGATAGTAACAAGAGATGGCGCGATCAACAGGATTTCTCAATAAAACAATGAGCTTAACTTTGGGAAAACACTGAAACATCCGTTGGGCAGATTCAGTGCAGTCAAAATAATTAGGACTTGCTTCCCCAGCTAAGAAATTAGGAGTGTCGGTAATGGATGGAAAATGAGCGAGATACCAATCAATCCCTTGATTATAATATTTACTGAAAAAATTTAACTCTTTTTTATGAGGAGATATAATTTGTGGATAACGACTCAGATACATATATAATGAAGATGTACCACATCTAGCCGCTCCAATAATAACGAAGTCTGGACCATGTTCTTTTTTAGCTTTCCAGTCAACCTCGGCAAGGTTGGGATGGGATGCAACTGCTTTTTTGTAAGCACTAGTTTGGTAACAGCTAATCGCTTCTTCAAGTTGCCCTTGCTCGGTTAGCACATCCCCTAAATTCCCCCAAGCTAGAGGAAAATCTGGTTCCCGTTCGATGCACTGTCGATAAAAGGTGATAAGTTGCTCTAACTGCTCTGATTCAATCCAGGTGTACTGTAGGTCTACATAAGCTCGCTTAAAACAGGGGTCAAGCTCAATCGCTTTTTGATAAGACTCAATCGCTTCTTTGAATCGACTTTGCCCTCTGAGCAGTTGACCCAACTGATGATAATTTTTAGCGCTAGAGTTGGGATTACTATCGACTATTTGTCGATAATAGTTCATGGCTTGGTGATTTCGGGGATTATTCTCGACCGCCTGTTGATAAAGTGCGATCGCATCTTCCATCTTTCCCTGGGATTGGAGTATCTCCCCCAGACGATAGTAAACTTGGAGTAAATTGGGCTTTAACTGAAGCGCTTGTCGATAACAGGTGATGGCTTGGTCTGGTTTGCCTAGAGACCACAGCCTGTTGCCCAACTTAACATGCTCCTCTGGTTTAGCCCAATTTGGCTCTAGGGTTAGAGCTTGATACCAACACTCCGTAGCCTCGTCCTGTTGACCTGTCTTAGCGAAAACCCGAGCCAAGTTACGGTAAGCTCCAGCAAATTTGGGATCAATAGCGATCGCTTTTTCGTAACATGCGATCGCTTCGGGCCACTGTTGCTGTTGAGCATACAGACTACCCCGATTAGCATGGTCTTTAGCCAACTTTAATTGAATTTTCACCACCTTGAGCTGGCCCTGGGTTTGGTCAACAGAATCGTGATCATGACCCGAAGAGTGCTTGATATCCCTTGACATCGTTACCGTTAAGACGCTATTTTTTTAACAATCACTATGCGAGCCTGATGCAGAATCTCAAACTGACCCTTAACTGAATCTAAAAACCTATTAATCCCAATTTTAGGCGCTTCTTGTGGTTTAGCCGGATTGCTCCATCCATAGTTATTAACGATCATCAGCCCCCCAACCTTGAGCAGCTTCCAACAAAGTAAAGCATTTTGCTCAGCAATGGTAGCTTTGTGACGCCTATCGCGAATGTTAGCTAAATCATAGCAATTGCTATCAAGGGAATTCAGCAACTGCTCAGGTTTTCCCTCTAACCTAGTCACCTTTTCGGCTGCTTCAGTTTTAGTGATATTAGCAGCAAACTCTTCCTGAAAATGTGGCGAAACACAGGTTAGTCGAGCTGAGGGGTTAGTCAGGATTGTATCAAGTAACCAGCAAGCAGAATTGCCTTGAAAACTCCCAATTTCCAGACACTGAGCATCAGCCACACCAGCTAGGGGCTGCAAGTGTTTTTCCCAGACCGGAATTTTAAAGGTAAACTTATCCTCGCTAAATCGATAATCCTTCTGAGCACACTGATGCCAACCCCGCAATTGAGCAGCTTTTTGATAACAACTGTAGGCTTCAGTCAACTCACCTTTTTTTACCAAAGCATCCCCGAGTTTAACATAAGTCCAGGGATAGTCACCCACTGTCGCAATTACCGCACGGCATGAGACAATCGCTTCATCCCACTTCTGCTGTTGAATCAACAGTTGGATTAATTCTCGATAAGCTCCAGGAAAATTTGGATCAACCTCAATCGAGCGGCGAAACGCTGCAATCGCTGTGTCCACCATTCCTTGTTTGAGCCAAATCCCAGCTATTTTATAGTGCCCCTTAGCTTGATTTGGGTCAAGGTCGAGTAACTGACGATAACATGCGATCGCATTCTCCCACTTCCCCTGGGCTATCAAACAGTCTCCTAACTCGTAGTAAGCTGCCCATAAGCTGGAGTCACGCTCAATCGCATTTTGGAAACAAGCAATGGCTCGATCCGGTTTACCCTGACCCAAGAACGCTTTCCCTAGTTTATAATGTCCCTGAGCCTTTGCTGATTGGGGTTTCAGGCTCAGAGTCTGATACCAACACTCAATTTCCTCGTCTTTTTCCCCCAACTGAGAATAGATTTCTGCCAAACTCCAGTAAGCCTCAGCAAAATCTGGCTGGAGGCGTATAGCATGATAGTAGGATGCGATCGCTTGCTGCCACTGTTGTTGGCTGGTATATAAACTACCGAACTTAGCATAGACTTGCACTAAATTCGGTTTGTCATCGAACACTCTAGAGTGCCAGAAAATTGCGTCGTCGAACCGACCCATCCCTTGCAAGATATTGCCTAAAACTCGGCAAGTCGAGGCAAAATCAGCTGGATTTGGGGATGGACTTTCCAAAGCTTGCTCACAAGCGGTAATTGCGTCAGTTAAGTAAGTGTACATGATGAGAGGGAACAGGGAATAGGCAATAGGCAATAGGCAATAGGCAATAGGCAATAGGCAATAGGCAATAG
>NZ_CEYLVT010000183.1:0-15279 GCF_982860115.1 Moorena sp. | reverse complement strand
ACTATTTTTGGACAAGATTCATCTTACCACTCCCACACTTCCTTGATGCACTACCAGCGAACGCCAGCATTTCAATTGTAAAGGTGTAAAAATCAGGTAGAGAATGGGAAAGATAAAATATCTTATCTCATGCTTCTGTTTTGTCTAAACAAACATTATTCTAAACAAACATTGGAATCCGTGTTACTAAACTACTGAATACCAAGATAGTACTCCAGATAAGGCGGCGATAAAGACCCATTAGCTTAGCTATCCTGACGACCTGGTGACTAACTAGTTAATAGTAATAGATAATAAGAGATAAATATTAAGGTGACAGTAATTTTTGGTTAAGGATGAATTATCAAGAAGGATGTTCCCCTGATAGCTTTACCGTCGGGTAGGATGAATGATTAATTATCAAGTCAAGGATGAAGGGTGAAGGGTTCATCCTTCATCCTTAAAATTAGCGATTGTCAATGTTAAGGACTAAATCAGACTTCAAGGTTATATCTAAATCTGTGTCAGGGTCGATGACAACTACTTCTACGTCTTCCTGACCTCCTGCAAGGAGAAGCTCTGTAACCAAACCGAGTCCAGCACCAGCTAAAACTTCCCAAAACTCAAGCTTACCAAAGATTTCCGAGAGTACAGCCCCCGCAGCTGCACCAATCGCAGCACCTTTGAGCAAATCGGGATCAGTGTTTTTGGTAATAGTTTCAGTTTTGGTGACAACCTCGGAGGTCGCATCAAGGGATAAGGATTGATCACTATCCCTGAGAATCAACTCTTCGGCGACAAACTGAGAACCTCCTTGAACTGGACGCACTTCCCCTTCAATCTCACTACCTGCTGGAATTAGGAGGGTTCCTGAAAAGGAGACTACATCTCTAGCTACTATCAGCGTTATCGGTAGAGTTTCATTACGAGTGACAATGACTCTCTTGGCGTCGTCGGATTCAACTGGTATCAAAGTCCCAGCAGGAATGATGACTTGGGTAAATTGAGCCAACTGTGGCTCGATGTAGAATCTAGACTGGGCATTAGCTTGAGTCGCTATCAACATTGGTAACGCCACAGTTGAAGTGATCCCCAATGCGGTGAGTAGAGCGATTCTGGACTGCCAACGATGGGAAATAAACATTAAATATATCTTCCTTGAGGATGAGTACAAGCGATTAATTAGACTAATAACAGGGTAGTTATGTTTCCCAAGGTGAGCATGAACTATGGGAGCATGAAAGCAAGCGTACGCTAATTAATCAAAATTCACCGGCAGCATAGCCCACCTACACCCACCCGACCTTTAAACCTGCTTGTCACCCCATCACCCCATCACCCCCATCTTCTTCTTCCAGAGCGTTCGCGTAGCGTAGCCCTTCGGGCTAATCGCATCCTGTCTGTTTTAGAACCTCATTTAAAATCTAAAATCTCTAGCATTAGGGTAAGATCAGGTTTTTAAGCCCCATAGAATTAAAATTAGGTCTGGGACTGCTATAGCTACTGCGAGGTTTCACCATGAGTCTAGGCACATGGATTGGTCTACTTGCCTTTATCCTTTCGTTATACATCCTGTGGCAAATCCGTAAAGTACTGCTGCTGATATTTACTGCTGTGGTACTTGCCAATGCCTTAAATATCTTGGTGGAAAAATTCCGCCGGGCTGGCATCAAACGGCTTTTTGCTGTCCTGCTGTCAATTCTTCTGATGGTTGCTCTGGCTGTAGGGTTTTACTGGCTAATTGTTCCACCCTTTGCCGACCAAGTCCTAGAGTTAACTGATCAGGTTCCTAGAGGTATAGAAAAATTAGGTCAGTGGTTGGAGGTGTTGTCAGCGCGTCTTCCCCAAGATCTGATTACTTTCCCCGAGATCCAAATAGATCAGCTAATTCAACAGCTACAACCGTTACTTAATCAGTTATTGGGTGGTGGATTCTCCATTGCCTTTAACTCTTTGGCTGTCGTAGCCCAAGTTTTGCTGGTATTAGTTTTGACTATCATGCTACTGGCTGACCCCAAGGCTTATCGTCAAAGCTTTATACGACTTTTCCCATCTTTCTATCGCCGTCGAGTTGATGAAATTTTGACTCTATGTGATCACTCTTTACGGGGGTGGTTAGTAGGCATTCTCGTTAACATTGCTGCCATTTCTGGCTTAAGTTTTGTGGGTTTGGTCATCCTACAAGTGGAACTGGCACTGGCACAGGCGGCTTTGGCAGGTGTCTTGACATTTATCCCCAATATTGGCCCTGGATTGAGTGTAGTCCCACCGATTGCGATCGCTCTACTAGATGCACCCTGGAAAGCGATCGCTGTTTTAATTCTCTACATTGTTATTCAGCAGGTGGAAAGTAATTTGCTGACTCCCCTGGTGATGAAGCAACAGGTATCCCTGCTACCAGCAGTAACCCTTTTGGCTCAGGTATTTTTCGCGACATTCTTTGGTTTTTTAGGTTTACTGTTAGCTTTACCATTAACCGTAGTTGGTCAGGTTTGGCTAAAAGAAGTTTTAATTAAAGATATCCTCGATCAATGGAAAACTAGTCCGATATCCATCAGAGATACCCAGACCCCAAAAGAAACCGTTGCGATCGCATCACCCAATCCTGATTTAGCCAGTCCAACTACATCAAAGGATTTCCAGGATAGGACTGAATCGGACAATCACCCCAAATCCAAGAAATCCGATCAGATAGATAAGGAGGAAGAGTAAACCTTCATCAGCCTTCAGTCGTTACAACTCAAGCTATGGATTGTGACAACTGCGTATTATAACTGAGGCTGACGGAGGTAAGCTAAGATACCAAAATATCCGGGACCGTGATAGCCCCTTCTTTTTAAGGAGGGGTGGAAACGCGACGGGACGGGTTTTAACCCGCCGTATCCATTCAAATAAGTTATAATAGAAACAAGGAGGTGATAGCAAATGTACAAAACAATTTCAGTAAGAGCAAAATTTTCAGAGGAAGAAAAGGCTTTTTGGTTGTTTCAATGCGAACAAGCTAACAGCCTATGGAATTGTGCTGTTTATTACTCCAAGCAGAAGCATTATAGTTGGCTAGAGCAGCAACCCGAGGCTTTCACTACTTATTGGCGCGGTGATGAGTTAAGATACGGCTGGAAGACCTATAAGTGCGCACTTAAGTACGCCGAGTTATGTAAGGAGCTGAAAAGCAATCCTCACTACAAGGCAATGGCGGCTCAATCAGCTCAGCAAAGTCTCAAAACTGTAGCCGAATCAATTGCTAGTTACAACCAGTTGGTCGGTCTCTATTATAAAGGTCAAGTTGATCAACCTAAATTACTCAGGTACCGCAAGAAAGGTGGGCTAGCACCTGTCACTTTTCCTCGTCAGCCGCTTAAGTATAAAAATGGATTGTTTTACCCTCCGATTAGCAAAGAGTCTAAAGCAGAGTTACTTACTGAAATTGCCTTAGATCCACCAGACTTTATAGATCCAGATTGGGTTAAAGAAGTGACTATCCGTCCGTACTTAGGACAACTCTGGATCGATTGGGTGATCTCGGATGGGAAGCAGCCGATAGAAAATAATCCAAACCTAGACTATTCCCAGGCATGGAGTTTTGATCACGGCGGTGATAACTGGCTGACTGGTGTTTCGACCCATGGGAAAAGCCTGATTATTGATGGTCGAAAGCTTAAGTCTTTGAACCAGGGTTATGCCAGGCTAGTTGCTAAGTACAAAGCCGGGAAGCCCGATTTTTATTGGGATGCGAACTTAGATTCGCCGAAGGCGACGCTACGCGAACGAGTTCAACGGAAGCGCAACAACCAAATTCGGGATGCCATTAACAAGGCTGCTCGATTTATTGTTAATCGGTGTCTTCAGGATTCGGCAAAGCCGACGCTACGCGAACGGATTGGCAACTTAATAATTGGGTGGAATGAAGGTCATAAAAATTCCTTAAATATGGGGAAGCGGGGCAATCAAAACTTCGTATTTATCCCCACAAAAAGGTTAATTGAAAGACTAAAAAACCTTGCCTTTGAATATGGAATAAAGTTAACAATCACCGAGGAAGCGTACACCAGTAAAGCGTCTTACCTTGACGACGACAGCCTCCCAAAACATGGTGAGAAACCCAAAGGATGGACACCGTCGGGAAAACGGGTAAAGCGTGGAATGTACAAAACTTCTTTTGGACACCTGGTAAATGCGGATTGCAATGGTGCCGCAAATATAGCTAGGAAAGTAGCCACACAGTTAGGTCTCGACCTTACCAAGGTGGGTAGAGGGAGCTTGACACTCCCACATCGATATGATCTGTTCAAATCTCTGTCTAGATCATATCGAACAAGATGTGGAGCGGCACGGTTTCAACCTGCCGCGTAACAACCTTATAGAATCCCCCGTGTTTCAACCGGGGGAGATGTCAACACTGGCAAGTGATATTTTGGAAAACCTTTCTCCCCATTCCCAATCCCTATGCGAACCATTGCTCAAATTAATGACAAAATCGAGGGTAACTGTGCCGTAGTGTGGACAGTCGAAGAATTAAAAGCACGGGTGGCAGAAATCGGTGTCACTCAGGCGGCGAAAGAAGTAGACATCATTACTACCGGTACCTTTGAGCAGATGGAGTCTTCCGGAGCAATCATGAATTTGGGACATACTGACCCACCCGTGAAAATACGGAAATGTTGGTTAGATGGAGTTCCAGCTTACACTGGCTTCGGAGCAGTGGATTTGTTTTTGGGAGCAACTCAAGTTGTTGACTACCCAGATAACCGTGAGATTCCAGATATGGAAGAACACAGGCAAAGGGGTGGTGGTCATGTCATTGAAGACCTGATTGCTGGGAAACCCGTCCACCTCCAAGCCCTCGGACAAGTGACAGATTGTTATCCCAGAGGCTCCTTTGAGACCACGATCACTAAGGATAGGATTAATCAGTTTTACTTATTCAATCCCCGCAATCTGTATCAAAACTTCATAGTAGGGGTGAATGGAGGCGATCGCCCCTTGTATACTTATCTGGGTTTGCTGCAGCCCAAACTCTCCAATGCAGTTTACTCTAACCCAGGAGCAATCTCACCCCTAATCAATGATCCGGAACTGAAGCTAGTGGGTATTGGCACGCGGATTTTTATGGGTGGAGGTATTGGCTATATTGCTTGGGAAGGGACCCAACACTTCCCACTGCAAAAACGCCTTCCCAATCAGACACCTATAGGACCAGCAGCAACTCTAGCTTTAATTGGAGATGCCAAGCAAATGAATCCCAAATGGGTACGGGGTTGTTACTTTAAAAATTATGGCCCCTCTCTGATGCTGGGTGTGGGCGTACCAATGCCAGTACTGAATGAAGAAGTAGTGCAACGTTGTGCTGTACAAGATCAAGACATTGTTGCACCAGTGGTAGATTTTGCCATTCCTAGACGGGTGCGTCCAACCTTTGGGTTAGTCAGCTACGCTCAGCTGAAGTCTGGTCGGATCACTATTGATGGTAAATTAGTGCGTGTAGCTCCTCTTGCTAGTATTTTCCTCTCCCGGCAAGTTGCTATGGAACTAAAGCAATGGATTGAGAGTGGCAAATTTACCCTAACTGAACCAGTAGCACCAATTCCAATGGACCGCTCATTTCTACCTCAAGACCTATGGGGTTCACAAATTAGTTTGGATTGATTTCATTGGTCATTTTAAAATTGAAAACTGAAAATTGAAAAGTAATACTTAGCAATTACCAATTATCTTTAGCTTACTTAAGCTGTGAAATTTGCTCATCTAAAATAGCTAATTTTGAGCGGAGTAGAGGATTGTCCTGTACTGCAAGGATTTGACAAATGCGATCGCGCATTTTTTCGTGGTGTCTGAGCGTGGTCTCAGCATCTGCTTGTAAGCCGTAGTGCCGTTTTTTAATTTGTGTCTCTGGCAAGCAGAAGAACACCCCTCCATCAGTTCGTTGAATGCTGCCTTCAAGCAGGTCAAAGATGCGTGCGTTGCTAGTGATCGAGCCCTTGGAGTTTTCGGTCCCGTATATATGAAGGCTAAAAAAGCAGGATTCTCCAGGGTTGCCCATCTGGTGAATCATATCGTCAGCTACCGCTTTTACCTCTCCTGAGCTAAAGTCCAGCCGCTTCAGGGTTTGCAGCACTCCATCTGTTAAGGTATACACGTAGTGTTCCGCCTCCCCAAAGCACTGTACTGCTCCCCATTGGGCTACGCCGTGGTCATGAATGGTGCTGTAGTCTCCTGGAGCCCAAGACATAACCATAATTTCAAAGGAATCGCACTCGTACACTAGCTTTCGACCGTAGCTGTCGGTGATGGGATGATTAAAGTCAGCCCATCCTATCAAGTCTTCCGGTGAGATGCGTGCATCCAAAATGCACTGACGAGCAATTTTCGGTACCAATACCGACTGACTTTGGATATTACTAATTAAGCGCTGGATACTCTCGGGAAGACTTTGGTCCCATACAGAAGTCTTCATGCCAGTAATAATCTGAATCATTTTTCCATCCTCTAATTGTTAAAAAAACTTGGTTCTCTGAAAATGGAGACTTAAAAATTTAAAATTCACAAAATGGGATTAACCATCCTAGAATGGATTAACCGCAATAAGGGATTAACCGAAATGTATACTATTACTAGGTAAGGAAATGGTGTTAGGGTAATGGTGTTAGAGTTTACTATTCAAAGCCTAATCCCTAATACTTAATCCCTCATCCCTAGATTTACCTAACTAAAAATTCCTCACTGGTTGACTTTACTGTATAGACCTTAAAGCTCTAGGCTGAGATAACGCTGATAAATTCCTCACTATCCTCTGAAAAATATTGAGAACTATCTCAGCTTATTTTTATTCAGGACAAATGATGATTATTCCTCATATCATCAAAGATTTCGTCAAGCTATAGCAAGCCTGATTGAAACGAGAAAGAAATCGCTGCACCTCTTCGACGTCTTTCCCATCTTCCCATCCGTTACATCCGCTCGAACTATCGGTGGCAAGCTCCTCCCATGCTCACAACTATGAAACAGATTGCTATAATTCAGGACAGTAAGGTAGGATATGGGACAAAACAAGCTGCATAATAACAATGTCGTGCCAGCGTCCCTTGAAAAACCCAATTTCTTTTTGAACACCTACAACTTCAAATCCAAATCGCTTGTGAAATTCAATACTACCTTGATTGCAGGCAAGAATTTTAGCAACGACATGGTGATAGCAAAACTCCTCAACTTTCTTGAGCAATGCTGTTTGTAAAATACTGCCGTAACCCTTACCAGTTTCCCCTAAAGAAAAATAAATCGAAATCTCGCAGCAAACACGGTAGCCTAAGCGAGGGCTATAGCGCTTGATGACACCCCACCCAATCACACAGCTTTCTCGTTCTGCAACCAGTATGGTTTCGCGATCGCCAAACTTATTAGCGAGTCCTTCCATGTCCTCAGCAGTATAAAATTGGCAATCCATCGTACTGTTGCCTGCAGCGATAGACTCGTTATAGATAGATGCAATTGCTTGGAAATCAGTATCTTTATATTGCCTTATCAGAATGTTGGGATGCTCTGATAAATCTGCACAGAAATTCTCTTGTTTAGTTGACATTTTTCTGCACTTATTTTTTTGCCCGTAATTATTTGCTCTCTCTCAAGTATAATTTAGAGAAATAAAAACTCCTAATCTTCAACCAGACACAACGATAGCTTTTTTCTCGGCTTTCGAGAAAACTCAATCATCCAGGTGAACAATCGCTCCATTATCGATTGGTTGGTTAACATTTCTAATCTAGCAAAGCCACCAATATTTCCTCCATTGATTTCGCTAATGCACCAGTTACCCTCATCATTCATCAAAAAGTCATATCCCAAGGTATGTATACCCCGACAGCGATAGTGTTCAAAGGTGGCATCAATTGCTTCTTTTTCTTCAGAGCTGATATCTGATAAGAAACATTCTCCATCTACGCTGACATTATGTACCCAATGACCACTTTTCGAGCGACGGATATAGGCACCGTAAATTTCACCATCTACCACAACAATCCGCTTGTCTCCCACATCAACTCGCTGCAAGTATTGCACAAATTGTAGTGGTTTGCCTGTGGAACCTTTCAGATAATTCATCACCTCGGAAAAGTGACTAAACTCCCTGGTACCTGTAAAGGGATTATCCACTAAGAAATTACCGTTGTGATACCAAATTTTAAAAACTCCTCTACCACCACAACTATTATATCGCTTAGCCACAATAACTTGGTGCTTTTCCAAAAAAGCCAATCCTTCCATCCAGCTACCGGTTACTATCATGTCTGGTGTAAATTTACTGGCTACTTTGAGGAAGAATTCTTGCTGAATTTGCTCATAAATTCCCGTAGGACTGTTGACAAATTTTACAAAATATTCCCACAATCGTAGTCTATCTAGATATCCTTCAGGAAAAGGCTTTAAGGTACGACAAAATACCAAGTCAAACTCTTCTAGCGATCGCCAATCCCGAACTTTTGAATCTAATTCGAGAAAGGTAGTGTAAGGTAGTATTCCCTTCACCGGAGCTACCTGAATCGATTCAGTATTTGCTCCTTCGGTGAAGACGCCCTCCGTAGGGATGTGGAAAAATTCAAATCGTTCGTCTACGGCTAGCCGTTGGTAAAAAATGGGTATGTCCAGTAACGGACTAGAGTATCGAGAAGGATTGCAAATGGAAAGTAATTTCATCTTACATTACTTCTGACATTACTGATTAATTTACTTAAGTTAGAAGCTGATTAAACTCTACCTTGCTAACTCTTTTATACTCCTTTTATATAAAAAATAATATTGATGAGGTACACCAATTTTTGTCCCTACGGAAAGCGCACCGCTCCCTACTCCCTAACCACTCCTAGTAACTACCTCACTGTAACTACCTCACTGAATTGATAACTGCTATCTACTTACATAGAAGATGCAGAACTTTCTCCTCTAGCTGCAATTTCCTGTATCGGTTGGGGCTGTTGTTTACTAAAGTTAGTGATCGACACTCCAATCATGATCACAATAAATGCTATTACTTGCATGAGTGAAGGGCGTTCTCCATTGAGAACTAGCGCATAAACTATCCCAAATACGGGGGATAATACAGTCCACTTACCCACCGTCTTGGAGTCTAGCTTTTCGAGGGCAGCGTACCAGAGAAATTGGGTAATCACGATGATAATTAGCGCATAGATCCCCATCACCATCCAAAGCTGACCTGAAAAGACATCTCCAAAATGAGACGGACCAAATAAATAACTAGCGATCGCAAAAAATATTACAGCTGATATAAAGTTACGGCTGAAGACAATTACCGACAAACTCTTGTTTTTAGAAAGGGTCAACTTGCCGATAATCGAAGTAACTGCATACAAAAACGTTGAGGCCAGGATTAAAAGGTCTCCCTGATTGATTTGATAATTACTGCTTTTGAAAACAATAGCAAGAACACCAACGCCAATCAGAGAAAAGCCAATCCATTCCCATTTCAGAATACGCTTGCCAAAGAAAATTGCTCCTGCCAGAGCATAGAGTACCGGACCAAATCGCCCCAATAAGACCGCATTAGTGACAGTAGTTTCTTGTAGTCCCAGGAAAATCAGTGCAGAAAGTAATGCTGCTAAACAACCATTAATAAACAATCCCAGAAGCAGCTTTACATTCAGCTTTCGGAGTTCATTTAGAATAGGAATCGCTCCAAAAAAAGCCACCACGGCCAAAGACGCACAGAGATTGCCAACAAACAGAACGTTACAAAACGATATTGGTGTTTCCTTCCCACCACTGAGCATACTAGCGTTGGCAATTAGGAAAGCAATCACCGAGGGTCGCAATGCTGCCAGGGCCCGGGAGACAACTAGCAGCAATTTGGGATTAAGGTTATTGATACTATTGGCAATCATTTCCGTTCTTCAGGAAGAGTGGTGTATCCTTTCCTAGTAAAGCATTAGTCCAGTAATCATAGGAATGGGTAAATCAATGACTAGGTAACACCTAAAAGGGAGGGGATAGGGATACCTAAATCTATCCTTTTCTGTTAATACATATTTAAGATAATTTGTCAAATCCTATACAAGCGTGGGGAATCCGAGGAGTGTCGGTAATTCCGTTACCCATCCGTTGCCCATCATCCCCAGCTTTACTGAGTTACCAGCTCATAATTTTCCGGGTCAGCTTTGAGAACAAACATATCCCCATATTGAACTACTTCCCCAGTGATGCGGATAGGGTCAGCTACCTTATCCAAAATCCGGGAGTTAATCGCCTGGTTTTGCCGATCTACTAGGAGCAGATAAAGATTATCCCCCTGCTGATTGTAAACTAAGAACACTGGAGGAACGCCACCACTGATGCAGCGAATGGCACAGGAGCGATGGGTTTTAGTTTGTCCTGGTTTCATCACCCCGGGGTAGCATTTACTGTCTAAAATCTCTCCTAATAGGGAGAACTCACCCAGAGATTTACCCGCATCCGGTTTTACTGCTCCGGAGGGAGGGTCAATTGCCTCTGCAGAGCGAGCGGCTATTACCGTCAGGTTGTTGCGATAAACTGGACTACCGGTTAGCTTGACCCACTTTCCCACTTGATCCAAGACGCTGGACTTGGGTGAGCTTTTTCCCGGACCCGTGAGCAAGTAGCGAGAGTAGGCGGCTTCGGAGGAGGTATCCCCTGGACGGGGTACCAGCAAGTGAGGAACAGGTTGTCCTAACAGCAACCCTTCAAACTCTTGAGGCTTATTGACCTTTCCAGAATTAAACTGGTCATGAATTAAGGGGAAGACAGCGGCTATAGTCAGAATCACCAGGGCTAGCACGGGAATCAATATCAACAGAAACCGTTTGATACCGGTAGGCACCTTACCATAACCGATATAAAATTCATCGGTGTTTTGACCTTCGCTGTTGGTAGTCATGTCTGTTCCTCCATGGCAATTACAGCAGGACTAACGCTGGTACCAGGAAGGTTCGGTATAGTTTTCACCAAAATGCGATCGCCCTCTAATTTAATATCAAACGTAGGGATTTTTTCTGTAAACGGTGGCGGGGAAGCACCATTTTCTGGCAGATACTGGTAGCCGTGCCATGGACAGGTGATGCAGCCATCCACAATTTTTCCCTCCCCTAGAGGGCCATTCTGATGCTGACAGACGTTGGAAACAGCAGAAATTTTACCGTCATACTTAAAAATTGCCACCCGCTCGCCCCCGAGAGTGACTATCTTAGCTCGATTTTCCGGGATTTCTGCGATGCTGCCCGCATCCACAAATTCTTCGTTTCCTGTAACAAGGTCCTGATTGTCCCGCCCGAACTCCCGAATCCCTGCTGCCAAATGCACTCCCACAATCCACACTAGTCCAACACCAACAGCAAGGGTCAGAACTGGATGGGTGTTAGTTTGCAGTGCTCCTAGCAGGACATGACCTGTCAGTAGTCCGTAGGCAAGATAAACACTCATATGTAAACCTTTCCAAACCGGAGCAGTTAGGTTAGCCAGCCAGAAATCGTGGCTAGTGGCTGCCATTAGGAACAAGATCACCAGGGGAACAAATCCCAAAACCTGGAAGGGAAAGCGAATAAAGGTAAGATAGTTAGTATTGCTCAAAAACAGACTAACCAAAGGTTCGAGATTGCCGAAGTCGTGGTACCATTGCAGGCCAAACCGGGTGTGCTGGAGAGCCAAGAAGAACATCGTAACCCCCATATGACGCCGATTGTAGAGCAGGGGATAGAATTTTGGACTCAGGCGAGTTAGCGGACCAATGGATAAGATCACATGCAACAGGATGAAAGCAGCTGAGCCAAAGGCGCGAATCCTGACTCCCCTGATGTCGATGTTGCTATCGAACCACTGGGTAACATTGATGAAAAGAACAATATAAAGGGCAACTAGGCTCAGAAGAATAGCATCGTAAATAAACTTTTGGCGGTTCCACAGAACAGCTTTATAGGCAACACTCATTGTTTTACGAAAGGTTAATTGCTATTGCTCATTAGTGATTAGTGATTAGTCATTAGTAATTAGTCATTAGTAATTACTAACTATCAGTAAACCTTCGTTTATTTACTAAGCACTAATAACGATCAACTCTAGTCAGTTTAGCTGGCAATGGTAGAGCTGCAATCAGCTTCTGTTGCCCCTGGCTGTAGATCAGCAAATGTCCCGCTTTGCCTCGCACACTGGCAGGAAGCAAAAATTGTTTACGAGATAACCCGGCCAGATTGCCTAGCAGTATAGAGCGATCGCTAATTTCTGTGGGGGCTTCCTTAGTAGCTTCCCAATACAGCAAGGGATCCGGAACTTGGAGCAAAGAAAGAGACTTAAGTTCCATTACCAGTTTGCCTTGGTAATTGACAAAGGTTTCAACATGAAACCGAAATGTTCCATCCTTAACTTTAGTTGAGCCAATTGCCTTTCTGGCTTGGGGTTGGGTTTGTGTCACGAACCCTGCCTGTGTAAATAAGTTATTGGTAGCTACATCCACTGGTTCGTAACTAGGACGCAGTAAAATCCCTGCTAAGAAGCACACTGGTAGGACAACTGCTAGTACCACAAAGGAATAAAAGTGAGTTTTACGGCGAGCGAGAATCATGGCATTTCCCTTTCAGGTCAGTCGTTTGGCCGATATACGGTGAGCATTGCGTTCAGTCGGAAGAGTTTTGCCTCTCAACAGGCGAGTGGCAAACATCGGCCAGAAGGCAGTCACACCGGGAATGATCATAATGCGAAAGCCGATCGCCCATCCATGGACATTGGGATCCACCCGTTGCACGCCAAAGATGACGAAAGGAACCGCAAAAATCAAACCAGCGACCAGGTAGACGCGGAACAGTTTTATGATCCACTCGACAATAGCAATGGTGAGGCTTTCCATGTTTCTACTCTTGAGGAGTGATGGATATGATTCAGTTTATACCAAGCTATGACAATGGGTATCTGTTTCTTCTTTAAGATTAGGTAATACCAGAGAATCTGTCTGCCTGAAAAAATCGTATGTTTGTGACACTCCCATCTGGGAAGCCTCTCAAGGCTAGGTTTGTTGAGATAAAGAGCGCTCACTATTGCCTTGAAGCAAGTCCCGAAAAAATCAGGCAAAAGCCAGCCAAAAGGCAATTTTGACGATTAAAAACATGAGCTAGCAGCAAAACCCAACCCCCAAACCGAGTAGCTAATCAAAAGCTGACTGCATGTAGTGTTGTAGCATCAGCTTATATCCTGCCACCAATACCGGTTGAGCTAGTTCAACTATCTGACTTTCGATCTCTTGATCTGCGGTTGTAGACTGTAAAGGTTGGTTCAGGCACTGGCAACGGACAAGAGCAACATCAAATCGGCACGGTAAATTAGCTAAATCTGGATGTTTTGACAGAAATAACTCAGCTGTACGCCGGAGTTTAGCTTGCTTTTGTGGTGTAATTGCTAGGATACCATCGGCATCCCAATTCCCTCGACTGCGAGTTTTAACCTCGACAAAAGCCAATGCCACCGGGTTTCCTTTGGCAATTAGGTCAATCTCTCCCCATCGACAGCGCCAGCTATGGTTTAGGATGACCCAGCCTTGGCTTTGTAACCACCTAGCGACTAACTTTTCTCCCAGTTGTCCAACCTTAGCCATCTTATTATTAGTAAAGTCAATTGTATCACTGGTATATTGATTATGATACTTGTAATCGTTATAAACATTGTGCTCTCCCTGTTGTGTCTATACATTGCTTGCCAAGTGTGGCGATTGGGACAGTGGCTTTCATCTATCGCTAATCGGTTGGAAAGGGTTGAACGCCGTATCTATAAAAATTTATATAGTGCTCCCAAGGCAATTGTTATTGGGCAAGTAGGTATTCATGGTTTGAGAGAGCAGTATCAAAAATTACAGCTTCAGCTACACACACTCAAGCAAATTTTTCTACTGTTGGGTATGCTTCAAAGAATTGGAGGATTTAGGTGGCGCTTTAGTTATAAACCTACTAGCAAGAACAGCTTAGTGCCTCAAGAGCGATCGCACTAGTATCGGGTTGTGACTAGTATCGGGTTGTAGTATTCCCAGCATAGCGCTCACCAAGCCCAAGGGGCAACTGAGATCACCCTCACCGTACCTATTGTAAGAAACCCCACACTCCTACCCTACTAACTACTGATCAATTATCAAGCTACTTGTAGGATAATAAACCAAAACCATTTACTATAAAAGTTTTATCCATCCCATTTATCTAAAACTGTTGGAGGAACACAAATCAAAAGATGTCAAAAAAAAGTGCTGGAGCATTTATCGGTGGCATGCTATTGGGTAGTGCCGTAGGAACAGTGGTAGGGTTACTAATTGCCCCCCGTACTGGTCGCGATACACGCAAGCTCTTGAAAAAATCGGCGGATGCCTTACCCGAATTAGCCGAAGATCTTTCTAGCAGTGTGCAACTACAGGCAGATCGCCTTTCCGATTCCACACTGCGTAACTGGGATGATACCCTAGCTCGACTAAAGGTAGCGATCGCAGCAGGTCTTGAAGCTTCTGTTCCTGAAAAAGGTTCTGTCCCTGAAAGCGTAGAGCCTCAAAAGTCCGAGTCGGCAGTTGCCGCAGAGTCAAACTCGTCCGCTAATCAACATTAGCTTTAGGCATCCCGGACGGGGGGAAGAAAGTCTACTTCTTGTTTTGGTGTTGCCGATTGGCCAGATGTCATGGGTTTTTTATTACTTCCCCATCTTCACCATCTTCCCCATTTTGCCCATCTTCCCCATCTTCCCCTTCTCCATAAATTATCTCCCTACAAGGGCAACGCCCTGTTTTTGTGTCAGTTAGCCGAGTCGGGAAGATCGGAAATGGAAAAATTTATCCTATGCTGCAAGTATTAGCCAATAATATCACTAAACGTTGTCAAATACGTTGTCAAATGTCACGAAAACTGATACCATAAAATTGATGAGAGCTGATTTGCAAACGGAGCTATAAACATTGCGGTGCAAGGCTTTCAGTAATTCGGCCTGTTGTTGACCACTGTTACCTGAAATCCATATCTGTCAAGGGATTTGAGCTCTTAATATTTACTTTATAAATTAGCTCTGAAAGTTTGGGCGAGCTTAATGGTGTTTTATCAAGACTTCAAGCTGGCTAGTCTGTTAAGTTTACATAAGCTTAATTACTGAAGGCGAGGGAGAGTATTAATCTAGATTATCAATATAGTCTTTCCGATTTTCCATTCCCAGTTACTGAATCATACCACAGGTTAACCTGTAGAATAAATCAACGGTCATCACCCCTCTCCCCCATAGCTGACGGGGTGACAAACAGCCTTAAAAGCTTTACGGGGTGTGGGGTGTGGGGTG
>NZ_CEYLVT010000182.1:0-15531 GCF_982860115.1 Moorena sp. | reverse complement strand
TTTGCCTTTTGCCTTTTGCCTTTTGCCTTTTGCCTTTTGCCTTTTGCCTTTTGCCCTATATTAAATTACTTCGTACCATACAAGCGATCGCCTGCATCCCCAAGTCCTGGAACAATATAGCCATGGTGATCTAATTCTTGATCAATAGCCGCCGTGTAAATCACTACATCCGGATGCTGCTGTTGGAAATAGTCAAGCCCTTGCTGTGCTGCTAATAAGCACAGAAACTTAATGGACTTCGGGCTAACTTCCTTGAGTCGGTCAACAGCAGCAACGGCAGTATTACCTGTAGCTAACATCGGATCAACCACCAACACATCTCGCTGAGTCATATCATCGGGGAGTTTGAAATAATATTCTATGGGCACAAAGGTATGAGGGTCACGATACAAACCGATATGACCGACACGAGAGGATGGGATGAGTTCTAGAATACCATCTAACAGACCCTGTCCAGCTCGCATAATCGAGACAATCACCATCTTCTTTTCTGAAGCCAGCATCGGAGCTAGCATCGGGGAGATTGGTGTATTGATTGGTTCATACTTCAGGGGCAAATCCCTTGTTACCTCGTATGCCAACAATAACCCAACTTCTTTAAGGAGTTTACGAAATTTGGCTGTACTCGTTCCAGCCTGACGCATCAGGCTTAACTTATGCTGCACAAGGGGATGGTAAATTACTTTGACATTGTTGATCATCAGTGATTTATCATTATAGCAGTTTTCAATTGGGTGAGGTACATAGTCTTGGATTTTAGGGAACAGGGAACAGCGGATCTGGGAACAGGGAACAGCGGATCTGGGAACAGGGAACAGCGGATCTGGGAAAAAATCCTGTGTACCTGATTAGGCTATAAACCGCTATAGTAATTGGTAATTAGTGATTGGTGGCGACCTATTTGACTTTAACAGAAGATGAGACTATTTCAAAAATAAATGCTTACATAAGTAATTTGTATATGGCTAATTTTTATATAAAGTCGTGATTTAGCACTAATTATTCCAGCATAAATAATAATATTATAAGATTTTATGGTGATTGATGATAACACCATAAAATTCTGGCATCCTTATTTACTTCTGTTCCCTGTTCCCTGTTCCCTTTTTTAATCAATCCTCTGTTTACATCCCAACTAAAAATCTATATTATGAATACTAAATTATTGAATTATCAGCGGCTAATTCACCTGAGCACTACGTTGGGTATGCTTTTTCTAGGAGCTTGCACGGGAAAACCCAACCGTCTAACCCAGCAAAGCTTTGAGGTCAAATTCTTAGTAGGTAGCCCCTTAGGGCAATTCTGCGAGCAAGCAGCGGAGCAATTTAACCAACAACAGCCCAAATTAGCTAATGGCAAGGGGTTCTTTCTCAGCTGCGACACTAAAAGTAGTAGCGATGTGGTAACTAGTCTGACATCCCTGGCGCAACAACTAAAATCCCGTAGCCTTAAGCGTAATGGGCCAGAATTTCCTACCTTAGTTTCGGTGGATGGCGAAATCTATCATCGTCAGTTAATCGATCAGATCAATCAGATTTTTCCAGGGAAAGATTACATGGGAGAGATTACCGATGCGCCGTTGTTAGCCCATAGCCCCATGGTATTGATGACATCGGCAGAATTAGCCGATGGATTACGGCAGGTACCGGATTTGTACAAAGCCTTGGTGAATACCAAAACCCACCAGGAACTGGATCCCAATAGCCCTCAATTGCCCATTCACCTTGTTCACACTGCTCCTACTGGCTCCAATTCTGGTTTACAAACCTTAGTGGCTCAATTTGCCAGTGTATCTGGTAAACGACCAGAACAATTGACAGTAGCAGATGTGCAGGGTTATCAGACACAGATCCAAGGGATACAACGTAAAGTGATTCGCTATGGTGTCTCTACCAGTTCCTTGGCAAAGGACATGGTGAAGAATGGTTCCTTTTGGGCATCGATTGGTTCAGTGTACGAGTCCTCGGTGATTGCTGCAAATTCCAATCAGCAAGCTGGGCAAAGCCGCTATGAGGCAGTGTATCCCCAGGCCACCTTTACTTCCAATATGCGAGCAATTTTACCTAAAGCTCCTTGGGTAAGTAGACAGGAAAAGGCGGCTGCGCAACAGGTGATTGACTATTTGCGATCGCCTCAAGTCCAAAAAATTGCCACAGAACTTGGTTTAAGGCCAGGTGTACCAGAAGTGCCATTAGGTGCCAAGTTTTCTGCTCAATTCGGTGTTGACCCCAAGGCTAGATACGATTCCCTGGGTTCCCCTCAACCAGAGGTAGTGGCAGCAATGCTCAAGTCCTGGCAGGAATTTGCCAAAAAACCCTCACAAGTGGTGGTGCTGGTAAACTCTTCCAGTTCTATGTCGGAGAATAAATTAGCAGCGGTTAAAAAGACTTTGCGCGCATACATCGACAGTTTAGGACCAAAAGAGCAAATTGCCCTGATTGATTTTGATTCCGAGATTCGTCCACCAGTATTGGTAGATAGCACCCCTCAAGGACGCGATCGCGCTATGGCGTTTATTGTTAATCTCAACCCTGACGGGGGTAATCGGTTATATGATGCTGCCAAAGAAGCCCGTAACTGGTTACAAAACAATTACCGAGAGGGTGCCATTAATGCTGTGGTGATTTTGACCGATGGCGACGATTCTGATTCTAAGCTTCGTCTTGAGCAACTGTTTCAAGAACTGGAAAAAAGTGGCTTTTCCAGCGAGAAGCGAATTGCCTTTTTCACTATTGGTTACGGTAACGAAGGAGACTTTAATCCTAAAGTACTAGCACAAATTGCTGAATTTAATTGGGGATACTACCGTCAAGGGGATCCATCAACTATTTCTCAATTAATGGCAGATTTAAAACTAGAGTTTTAAAACTATGAACTATTAATTATGACGTATTAATTGATAATGATTTACTCTAAATTATAGGGCGTTGCGTAATAATGGAATGATTTGAATAGTTTTGTGGAATGGACATCATGCCTGGAATGGGCATCTTGCCCGTTATATCATGTCAGAATAATTACCCTGTCTTGATGCAGTCGCTCATGGGGGTTTCCCCCAAGACCGCTTAGGTGCGCTTTCCGTTGGCGAATTAAATTCGCCACGGGTCGCACCTCTGCATCGCTTAATAAAAATCTCCCTATCTCCCCATCTCCCCACACCTCCCACTCTCTGTTTAATTATGGGTATTCAACCAGACTTGATATTACAATCTGCGGGCAGGCAGGATGCCCACCCCACTGATATTCATTCAAAGATTCAGCAATGCACCGGATAAATGACGGTAAACACAATCAACACTCAGGAGTCGGCACTCAGCAATCAGCGCACTTGAGATAATTAAAACCAATCAGACCACCAAATCGTACAGCTATAGCAGATAATTGATTCTTGACGGCCAATAAATAATAAATAAATGATAAAGACTGCATGGGTGTTTCCCGGGCAAGGTTCCCAGGCACCAGGTATGGGAGTTGACTTATTAGAGTTGCCCTCTGCAAAGGTTAAGTTTAAGCAAGCTGAGGAAATTTTAGGCTGGTCTGTCCTAGATATTTGTCAAGGGGAGTCCGATCAGTTATCTCAAACCCTCTACACTCAACCTGCCTTATACGTAGTTGAGAGTATCCTGGCTGATCTGCTCATGGAACAAGGGGAACGACCCAATCTAGTAGCCGGTCACAGTTTGGGAGAATATGTTGCCCTCTACACTGCCAGGGTATTTAACTTTGAGGCAGGGCTACGCCTAGTCCAACATCGGGCTAAATTGATGGATAGTGCAACTGAAGGCATGATGGTTGCTCTGATTGGCTTCAAACGCCTAGAACTTGAAGAAAAAATCCAGCAGATACAGGATGTTGTTATTGCTAATGATAACAGTCCTGCTCAAGTGGTAATTTCAGGTAGACCAACAGCAGTTCAGGATTTGCTGAGTCAGATTAAAGTGAAACGGGCTGTTCCTCTAAAAGTGTCCGGTGCCTTTCATTCTCCCTTAATGGCTCAAGCAGCAGCTCAGTTCCAGGAACTCTTGCTGTCTGTCCCCTTTGCTGATGCCCAGGTACCAGTATTATCGAATGTGGACCCTGTACCCACGGTAGAGGCAGCTACCTTAAAACATCAACTCCAGTCTCAAATTACTGGTTCAGTACGATGGCGAGAAATTTCTCTGAGGCTACCAGTGGAAGGGATTGAGAAAGTGGTGGAAGTCGGACCAGGTAAGGTGCTGACTGGCTTAATTAAACGGATGTGTCCGAAGTTAATTTTAGAAAACGTTAATAGCATTGCTGATCTGCGGCAGTGCTTAGCCGTAGGCTAACTCGAAGCCCTAAGCTCGACCTGATTCATGTCTTCGATGGCGGCGCGATCCTCTTTGAAGCGCCGCTTTGATAGTTATCAGGGTGTAGGGATGGCAAATGTGGCAAGTGTGGGGAGATGGGGAGATGGAGAGATGGGAGCGATTTTTATTAAGCGATGCAGCGCGGTCTTGGGGGTTTCCCCCACTCGCTATTGCATCAAGACAGGGTCATTATCCTGAGATGATATGAGGAGCGCTCCGGCCAGGGCAAGCCCATCTAAATTCTAGAAGCCTTACTCAGAAGCGATGCAGAGGTGCGACCCGTGGCGAATTTAATAATTAGATGCGCTTTCCGCATCTAACAAAGATTGCAAAATTAATAAGCAAAAATACTTATTCGATCAATCTCATATCCAGAGGTGCGCTTGACCTTGGCGAATTTAATTCGCCAAGGTCAAGCGCACCTATAGGCATTTCACGCATCAGATGGGAATACCGCTGCATATCGCTTAAATCCAGAACCATTAGGTTTTTTTTAGTTTCTCAAACTTACCTAACATTCTTGATTGAGTCGCTTTTGAAATCGGAAAAATATGAGAAAATGCAAAATCACAGAGTAAATAGGTAAGTCAGTTGACATTCGATGGCTCGAAAAGGTCTATGGATTGGTGGTCTTTAGACAAAAAATCAACCACTGTTTCCTTATGCCTAGCAAACTGACTTGTGCTGACTTACCCCTGACCAGTCTAAGACTTTTATCCAACGGGTTTTGGTTAGGGGAAAGGGTTAGCTAAATCAGCATTTTTATAGCTGATTTATTTGCCCTATTTATTGTTTTAACAATATTACTAAAACAAATCACTTTTATTTCCAAAGGAGTTGCCCATGCTTGAAATAATGAGTATTCACAAAGCTGATGAAATAAGTCAAATAAAAAAAACAAAAACTGGAATGATTACTGGCAAAATGGAACTCATTATAAAAATTCATGAATTGCCTACAGTAAAAACTGTTAAAAACGGCTGGCAGGAATTTAATGTTGATTGTGATGGCACGATTTTTACGATTAAGGTCAAACCCAAAGTTTGGAAAAAAATCACGACTGCTAATGAGATGTATTCCATGTGGGTCGCTGTTATTACTGGCAAACTGGGAGCGAAAATTAACAAAGGGTTTCGGGTAGAGCAACCAGGCATTCAAGTATTTGAGAAAAAACCCAAAGCACCAAAACCAGATAAAGCACAGCTAGCCCAATCACAGGAACAGCTAGACCAATCACAGGAGCAGCTACAGGAACAGCTAGCCCAATCACAGGCACAGCTAGCCCAATCACAGGAGCAGCTACAGGAACAGCTAGACCAATCACAGGAACAGCTACAGGAGCAGCTAGACCAATCACAGGAGCAGCTACAAGCTCAATCACAGGAACAGCTACAGGAGCAGCTAGCCCAATCACAGGAACAGCTACAAGCACAAGCCTAAGCAAAGACCAAGAATTGGGTATTAAACTGATTTAATCTCAACAGTTATTATCAAATTTCGTTAATCGTTAATTGAGAATTAATAATTTTAAATTAACGATTAACGATTAACAATTAACAATGAAGAATTAACAATTTTCCTGGATTCCTGCTCCAGCGGATCGGTTCCTCAGCCCCCAAGCCACAAAAGCTAATGTTATGCTAGCTTAAATGGCTAATTGTTCATAGTGTTCATTGGTTGACAGGGTTTAGCCATGAGCCATTTCCTATAGGCTATCTCCATATGAGCGATCGCATAACTCATATCCTTCTGATTGATGATGACCCAGTATTCCGATTGGGTCTAAGGACTGCCTTGCAAGCCTTCCAGGATCTGCTAGTTGTAGCTGAGGCTGATACTGGCACAGAAGCCTTATCAAGATTAGCGGCACTAGAGGGGACTAACTCCGTGGATGTGGCAATTTTGGAAGTAGGTTTAGGTCGCCCTAATTCAAATCAAGAGGTAACCTTATCAGGATTACCACTGTGTCAGGGATTACGGCGGGAGTACCCTAACTTGGCAATTTTACTACTGACCAGGGAATCTAAACCCACTGTGCTAGCAGCAGCTCAAGCATTGGGTGTCAATGGGTATTGCCCCAAAGGAGTAGCGATCGCTACCATTGTTGAAGCCATTGGTCAAATTGTTGAGGGTCAATCCTATTGGCAGACACTGTCTAGCTTACCTACTGTATCCTATAAAGCTGCAGGTTTTGCTCCCTGGTATCAACAGTGGCGTAACTCAGGATTCCAACAATTTGAAACGGCTTTAGCCCATGTCAATAGTCAGCTGCAAAATCCTCGTCTTTCCAATTGGGATTGGCTGTTTTGGACTGGACGCCGTCGAGAACTGTTGGTAGCCCGTTGGCTGGCGGATCAGCTATTACCCGCTAGCGTGATTCTGGTGGAACCGTCACGGGAGAGTTCCTTAGTCCCAATGCCTAAACCGGAAAGCTCACTGACTGTTGCGCCAAAGGCTCAATCCCAGCTTAGCCCTAAGGCACCACTAGTTGAGCGGAGAGTTGAGCGGACAATGGTAAAACTTCAATCTGGTTTATCCAACCTCTCTGGTGTTCCCCTAGAACTTGACATTCTCCAAGTAGAGAAAAGAGCAGAGTTACTTGGTTTAGTCTTCCAAACCTTTGAAGCGCTGATTGAAGATTTGCGCTTGTCTCAAGTAACACCGGAACAGTTACCTCACAAGCAACAGCTGATTCTGAAAGACCTGTGGGAAGCATCAGTAACAGATTTCTTCGGTAAGTATTATACCTTGTACACGGAAAATACTCAACTAGAAGTTGTCACTATTTTGGTGGGTAACTATCCCATCGTAAAAAAAGAAATTCTTGATAAAATTCCTCTAGTTATTGATTTATTATATCATCGGCTATTTGACAGCTCATTAATAATTGATAATGTCTCCTATCCCGCCCACACCCCCGAAGCAATTCAACGGTCAGAACTTATCCTGGACAATTTAATTATCCAAATTGCTAATGGGGTGATTCAACCGTTATTAAATCAATTGGCAGATGTAGAAAGTATTAAGGTAAATTTTTATCATCAAAATTTAATGTCATCTCGGGAAATTGCCCGATTTCGCAATAATCTCTCCTGGCGATATCGCCAAGATAAACTATTTGGTGAGCCACAAGCAATTTTCGAGAGTCGATATGATTTATTTATCCTAACTGACACTGGCATTAAACAAACCAGTATCTATGCTCCTCGGCGTCGGGAATTAGAACGGCTACGAGGTTTTCAGCTAGCTGTGACGTTAGCCTATGAGCTACGGGATGCTCTTTCTCCCCGTGTGCAAGCCGCTGTTACTTGGATTGGTAATGGTGTGGTGTATGTCTTAACCCAAATCTTTGGTAGAAGTATTGGTCTAGTAGTTCGTGGTGTAATTCAGGGCATTGGTAGCAGCGTCCAAGAGGCCAGGTTTGGGAAAAATCCTGGACGTGGGAAGTAGGGAAAGACAGGGAAGAGGGGAAAGTAAAAAAATACAATTACATCCGGCATTGGGACTGATTCAACCCTCCCCACCTAAACAATTTTAAAAAACAATTTTATAAGCCCCTGCCTCTAGGCATAGGTTTTATGACTCATTCACAGCCACACCCTTTTTGCCATTACTCTCAGTATGCTCTACTACCTCCGATCCTAGAGGATTAGCTTGATGCTGAGATGGTGGCAAAGCGGGTTCTAGTATTTCCCAAGCTTCTTTGGCAATGGGCAGATACTGATCGTGAGCGGCTTTAGCTTCAGCAAATTTTGTTAAGGTTTTGGCAAAATTTCTATCCGTTGCCAGTTTCATATGTTCCGGTGTCAGGGGGTCTGGGGAAAATAAGGCTTCGATCACTGGCCGTAATTCCACGGCTTGTTGGTAAGCTTGTTCCAAATTGACCCTTAAACTTGCTAAAGATGCGATCGCTTTTACTGACTGAATAATCTCTGCTTCCTCACCATCTGTATCACTGGTACCTAGTGGCTCAACTAAAATCAAATCGTCAGCACTCAAGCCATCGGCAAAGCTATCCTCATTGACCGTAGTGTCTTCTGAGTCTTCCATGCGCCGTTGAATCTCTTCCAGGGCTTTGGTTCTGTTTCTGGCATTGTCGGTTCTGCCTGGCACTTCAACGATGAAGCCGAGTTCCTTTAAATCCTTGGTTGTATATTGCACCGTAGCTTTTGACATAATGTTTACCCTAGTTTCGGTATCCGATTAGATTAATCCTACTTAGATTTATAGTACGCCTGATCGAGTTCCCCATGGAACATGGTTCCAAAACCGCAATGGCGTAAGCTATCAGCTATCAGCTATCAGTTCTCAGCTCTCAGCTCTCAGCCATTGGCCAACGGCTGACGGCTGACGGCTGACGGCTAAAGGCTGACCACTGACCACTGACCGCTGACCGCTGATGGCTGACCACTGATGGCTGAATACTGATAGCTGATGGTCTAGCTAAGAATTTTTGCTTACTAACTATTTATTAACTTTTGTAAAAATGAGCGTTCAAGACCTACAAAACTGATATAGACGTCGTTAAACTAAGCAAAGTGTGTGATTATACTTAATTTGATCAAGTATTAACGGTGTGAGGTTTGTGGAGCCTAGATGATTCCTATCCAACTAACTCTAAAAAACTTCCTCAGCTACCGCGACGCAACTCTAGACTTTCGCGGTCTTCACACTGCCTGTATTTGTGGTCAGAATGGAGCAGGGAAATCGTCCCTGCTAGAAGCCATTACCTGGGCAATTTGGGGACAAAGCCGTGTTGCTTCGGAAAACGATGTCATCAATACTGGGGCGAAGGAAGTCCGAGTGGACTTTATTTTTCAAAATAATCAACAAACCCATCGAATTATTCGGACTCGCCACCGAAAACAGGGGAGTTGCCTAGAGTTTCAAGTGGAAACACCAGATGGTTTTAAGTCTTTAAGCCAGAAAGGAGTACGAGCAACTCAATTATTAATAATAGCGAATCTGAAGCTAGATTACGATACCTTTATCAACTCATCTTACCTGCGTCAAGGTCGAGCCGATGAGTTTATGGTCAGGCGTCCCAGTGAACGGAAACAAATTCTGGCAGATTTGCTCAAACTAGACCAGTACGAAAAATTGGCAGACCAGGCAAAGGATTTGTCAAAGCAGTTGAAAGGTCAAGTAGAACAGCTAGACCAAAGTTTGCAGGGTATTAAAGAACAACTGGGAGAACGGGATGCGATCGCAAAGGAAACAGCTACCCTGGAAACTGCCTTAAACCAGCTGCAACAAGACCAAGACCAAGACGCCCAACAACTCAAACAACTACAAGCCATTGGACATCAGCGGACTAGCTGGGAACAACAACTGAACTTTGTGAGGACACAATATCGTAATCTTACTCAAGATTGCGATCGCATACAACAAGACATTGCTACTGCTGTTGCCCAACAAGAACAACTCTCTAAACTACTCTCTCAAGACCAACAAATTACGGCTGGTTATGCCGAATACCTCCAGCTACAAGAACAAGAAGAAACTCTTGCCGCCAAATTACAGACTTATCAAAAAGCGCAACAGCAACGACAACAACTCCAACAGCAGCTTAATCAAGACATTAATCAACATAATCTGCAAATTCGTGATATCCAAGCTCAACTAGAAGCCTTAGGTACTCAAGAGCAAGAGATTCAAGATACCCTCTCCCGTTCAGGGGAAGTTGCTACAGCCCTGGCAAAACTTAACCAAGCTCGTGAACGGCTCAAGCAGCTAGATAATTTACAACTAGAAGTCTCTCCCTTGTTGCAACGTTGTGGGTCTATCCAAAGCGAACTTGACCGGGTTCAAGCCAGACTCAGTGCCAAATTAGAAGAACTGGTTTCTTCTGAGAAACAGTTATCCCAGCAAGTAGCAACAACACCTCAGCTCAGACAGGCCGCACTTCAGTTAGAGGCTGAACTTGGAGAATTAGAGAAAAAGCGGGTCTACCTGTCTCGGTTACAGGACAAAGGACTAGAACGTCGAGGCTTTCGAGAACGCCTCCACGAAAACCAACGTCGCTATGAAAAATTACTGGGGGAACTGACCCAAAAAATCCAATTGCTGCAAGTTCAGAACGCAGTTTGTCCCTTATGCGAGCAGCCTCTAGATGCAGCCCATTCTGACCGGGTGATTCAGAAAACCACTGCTGAGCACAAGGATGTTCAAGATCAATTCTGGGTAGTACGAGAGCAGCTAACCGTTTGTGAACGAGAACTTCAGGTGTTGCGCCATGAATACTCCCAAATTTCCCAACAACTCTCTCCTTATGAACAGTTGCTCGAACAACGGGGACAACTAGCAGCACAACTAGAAGCTACCGACGAAGTTTATGACCGACTCTATGAAGTATCTGAAGAAAAGAAAGAACTGGAACAATCCCTTACTATTCGTGCTTATGGGGTAGAGTTACACGCAGAACTCAGGCAACTCGACCTCCGAGTCCAACAGCTCAACTACGATGAACAAACCCATGCTCTAGCACGGGGGGACGTTGACCGCTGGCGCTGGGCTGAAATCCACTCGGCTAAGCTAGAAGAAGCACGGCGGCGTCAGAAAAAAATTGATGCCCAGAAACCACAGCTGCAAGGAAAGCTGGATAGTCTTCAAGGCTCAGTGCATCAGTTACAAACCAATTCCCCGTTGAAGCAGCAATTGGATCAGCTGGATAGATACATAGCTGAGATTGGCTATAACTTGGATGCTCATAATCAGATTAGAGCCTCGTTGCGTCAAGCCCAATCTTGGCAACTGCCTTATCAGGAATTACAAACCGCCCAAGAGCAAAATCCCCAAGTCGGTCAACGCTTGGCAAGCCTAACTCAAAGCCTCCAGAGCAGACGCTGTAATCTCAAGGAGGTTAATACACAAATTGAAGACATTGTCAAGCAAATGGAACAAAGTCCTGATGTCACTAGGGACATCCAAGCCTTAGAACAGGGGATGAAGCAGCGCCGACAACAAATGGATAAACAACTATCCCAGCAGGGGCGTCTCCAACAACGGTTGCAGCAACTGGAATCCCTACAAAGTCAGTATCAACAGCAACTCGAAAAGCTGCAACAACTCCAGCGGCAATATCGGGTGCATCAGGAATTAGCGATCGCATTTGGCAAAAATGGCATCCAGGCTCTCATGATAGAGAATATTTTGCCTCAACTAGAAGCCCAAAGCAATCAAATTTTGGCTAGACTGACTGGGAATCAGTTACACATCCAAATTGTTACCCAAAAGGCCGGGAGTCGGTCTTCTAAGAAAAAAACCAAACTAATTGATACCTTAGATATTTTAATTGCTGATGCCAGTGGGACTCGACCTTATGAAACCTATTCCGGTGGTGAAGCATTCCGGATTAATTTTGCCATTCGTCTGGCATTAGCACAACTGTTGGCCCAACGCTCAGGCACATCCTTACAAATGTTGATTGTGGATGAGGGGTTTGGCACCCAAGATGCCGAGGGGTGTGAGCGATTGATTGCAGCAATTAATGCGATCGCATC
The DNA here is from genome assembly GCF_982860115.1 of Moorena sp. Classification (NCBI taxonomy): domain Bacteria; kingdom Bacillati; phylum Cyanobacteriota; class Cyanophyceae; order Coleofasciculales; family Coleofasciculaceae; genus Moorena; species Moorena sp. The sequence continues at coordinate 3,698 of NZ_CEYLVT010000182.1, read as the reverse complement.
CGATTTTGCTTGTATTTTAACCGTGACTCATATGCCTCAGTTTAAAGAAGCCTTTCAGACCAGGATTGAAGTATCTAAGACATCCCTTGGCTCTCAGTTAAGTTTATCGATGTGATCAATCCTAATATTTGTAGCAAAGGGAACAGGGAGTAGGGAGTAGGGAGTAGGGAGTAGGGAGTAGGGAGTAGGGAGTAGGGAGTAGGGAATAGGGAATAGGGCATCAATAATGATAACAATTCCTAAATGGATTGCTAATAACTGATATAGCACTACGCATTAAAAGGAGATTGATACAAGTAGCAAAAGCTGTTCTAGTAAGCTATTGCCTATTGCCTATTGCCTATTGCCTATTGCCTATTGCCTAGCGCTATAGCTGATAGCGTAGCGCTATAGCTGATAGCCCTACAAAATCAACTCCATTGCTGTTTTTATAATTTCCTCCCGCTCCACCATTTTGGCAATTTCTTCAGCTTCATAACTTCCTTCAAATGCTTCTAATGAAGCGCGGTCTAGTGCGGATTCATAGGCATCTTCTAACGTTTCTAATAATTCCTCTTCCGTTAGATAAGTTCCTTTAGCCTTGTGGCGCTTATTAGTTCGTTGAATTTGTTTAACAGAATTACGGATTGATACTTCCCAAGATTTAGTCGTCCGTTTCTCAGCCGCTTTTTTGATTAGATGTAACAGCAGAATAATTCCATAGCTAAATAGTTTATTCAGTTTATCCGATTTGCTCATCTCCTCCAATTCTTCAATCAGTTCCAGGGCTTCAGGGATTTTGCCTTCGTAGAGTAATTCCTTGAGAGTCATTAATTCTTCCATTCGCTATTCTTCCTCCGCTTTTCAATTTCCCCGTCGCGACTATAGCGGTTTATACCCTAATTAGGTACACAGGATTTTTTCCCTCTTGTATCTTCCCTATTATCTCTTCCCTACTCCCTACTCCCTACTCCCTACTCCCTACTCCCCTTAACCCATTACCCATGACCAAAAGAACCGTAAAATTGCCCAATGTCCCCAATTAGGCTATTCAACTAATTCCGCAATTATACGGTTATCGTAATCCTGAAATAGCTTTTACTATAGTAATATCAAAACCGAAATCTCGAAACTATAATAGAGGCTGTTATAGTCGAGCTAGTTTCGGATATTGTGTTGACTAACGTTATAAAGACGGTAGGACAATAACTAGTCCAACGGGAATAAGCTATCAGGGCATCTACACATAGGGTTGCAAATAGGTTGTTGTAAACTAAGAAGCTGATTTAACTGTTGGCTGTAAACTGTTGACGACTTACTGACAACAGTTTACCAGAGGCTAAGAGTAAAAATGATGCTAATTGGATTATAGCACCTCTAAGCAGGGTAGCATCTACTTTTTTTTTTCGCTTATTATTATCACTTAGATTAGAGTTTATTCCGGAGAACCTTTATAAATTCTTGCTTGCTGCTGAGGTGTTATCCATGCTCCTCTTGAAAACTGGGTTTGAGGGGGTACAAATTGCTTTTGCAGTGGACTATATTCCAGAACCTCTCCCGTTTCTATCTTATAGACCCAGCCATGAAGCCGAATTTCCTCACTTCTGAGTCGAGATTGAATAACTGGGTAAGTACGTAAATTTTGTAGCTGGTTAAGGACGTTTTCCTCCACCGCCCCATTCAGGAGTTCGTCACCTTCATAGTCTTGATAGTGTTCTTTGATAATCCGGCGAGTAGCTTCGGCATGCTTGAGCCATTGGTAAACGGCTGGCATGTCCTCTTCTAGCTTGTCGATTTTCAGTAAACCTTTCATCGCTCCACAGCGATAGTGACCGCATACGATAATTTCATTAATGCCTAAGGCATAAATAGCATACTCTACTGCTGCTGGTTCACCGCCATTACTTGCTCCATAAGGCGGTATGATATTCCCGGCATTGCGGATAATGAACATTTCACCAGGCTCAGTTTGAGTAATCAGACTCGGGTCAATTCGAGAATCTGAACAGGTAATGAATAGTACCCTGGGATGCTGCCCGTGAGACAGTAACTCAAATAGGTCTCGGTGGCTCTCGAAGTAATTGGTCTGGAATCGATGCAGACCTTGAATCAACTGCTTCATTTAAGGCTTACAGCTAGATGCTCGCGTATTGGTATCTTAATTATTTTATAAGGAATAGCCCTCTTATACCGAGTTGCATTCAAAGATAGTAGATTGCTTGGATAGGGAGATAGGGAGATGGGGAGATGGGGAGATGGGGAGATGGGGAGATGGGGAGATGGGGAGATAGGGGGAACAGAAAGTTGTACGTTTGACCGCAACTTGGTAATAAATGACTTTTGGGTTTGTATTTCGGTAAGCTATCAGCATATGCGCATTCGCGCACGCTACGCGAACAGCCATCAGCTATCAGCGATCAGTTATCAGTTATCAGTTATCAGCTTATGGGTTAGATCACAGGCTAGAAGCCTGTGCCACGCTAAGCTAACAGCTAAAGGCTGACGGCTGACCGCTGACGGCTGAATGCTGACCGCTGATAGTATTGATTGAATCGGTACGGAGAGGGAGGGATTCGAACCCTCGTTAGAGTTACCCCTAAACAGCATTTCCAGTGCTGCGCCTTCAACCACTCGGCCACCTCTCCAGGTAAAGTATTCAGTTGGAGCTTTGAATTTTTCTCAACTCATCGCCCGATTTCTTATTATACAGAAAAATATATAGGAAGTCAATGACTCAATCGTACACCATTCAGATTCATAATCGCCAAACTGGTGCTAAGCACAAGGTAAACGTGCCAACAGACCGCTATATCTTGCATTCCGCAGAAAACCAAGGTGTAGAGCTACCCTTTGCCTGCCGCAATGGAGCCTGTACCACTTGCGCAGTGCGAGTGTTGGCAGGAAAAGTCTACCAACCGGAAGCCATGGGACTATCTCCACAATTGCGGGAGCAAGGCTATGCTCTATTGTGTGTGAGTTATCCCCGGTCAGACCTAGAGGTAGAGACTCAGGATGAAGATGAAGTGTATGAACTTCAGTTCGGTCGATATTTTGCTAAAGGCAAGGTTCGGTTTGGGCTGCCACTGGATGAAGATTAGGACAATAGCAGAGCAGAGGTACAGTAGAGCGGGTAGCCTGCTTAGTTGCTTTCTGCTCTTCCTCGGGGGTTGCCAATTGACCAATGTCCCCAACCAGACTAGTGCTCAAGTGCAACAGGTGATCAGTGGACACACGGTGGATGTGTTGATCACCAATCAAGATCCACCATTAATGGCACGAATCCGGATGATTGGCATACAGGCACCAAGCTGGAAACAAAAGCCTTGGGGAGATCAGGCCAAAACCTGTTTACAGAAGATGCTTAGTGAAACTAGTGATCAACAATCGGTTATGTTAGAGCTCGATGTAGAGGAACAAGACCGCTATAGTCGCTGGTTAGCCTATGTATGGGTAGATGGTGTGTTGGTCAATGAGCAGTTGGTAGCTAAGGGCTGTGCCTTAGCTTCACCCCTAGCCCCCAATAACAAATATGATCATAAAATCGCCCGTGCTCAAGAATACGCCAGAATTATGGGCTATGGGATTTGGAACCCAGATCAGCCTTTGCGCTTGACACCAGCAGAATTTCGCCGTCAAAATCCTTAGTGGTTATTAGTTATTAGTCATCAGCTATCAGCGGTCAGCGATTAGCGCTACGCGCACGCTACTTGAGGTGCTAT
>NZ_CEYLVT010000181.1:0-15578 GCF_982860115.1 Moorena sp. | reverse complement strand
CGGATCGAGACAGAGCAATGAAGGATTAAGAAATAGTAGATGCACCCTGACTCATTCCTCAGCTACCCGCTGGGGATTTTTTTTTGTTTAATTTTGTCTCAACTAATCTATTAGTTATATGTGGGATAGTCTCAAGTCACTTCTCTCGAAGACATTCCCAACTGATATCCCAGAGCCTTTTTCTTCATGGTCTGGAAAATGTTATAAAATCCATTAGCGCGAGAAGGGGTTAAACTAGCATTCAATCCGATGTCTTGAATAAAGTCAGGAGATAGGTTGACAATCTCTGTTGGCGTCAGTCCATTCAAGCCTTCAATTAACAACGCCACTAATCCTTTAACCAATTGGGCATCTGAGTCTCCCTGATACAAGACTTTGCCATCATCCAAGTTAGCAGTGATATAAACCTGGGACACGCAGCCAGGAACTTTGTTTTCTGGAACTTTATCGGTTTCTGGCATTGCCTGAAGCTTCTTGGCGTACCACAGCAACTGCTGATACCGTTGCTTGGGGTCTTTGCGCCGCTGAAAACGTTCTACAATCCGAGCAAGAGCTTCTGGTAAAGGGGTTGAGGTGGCTGACATACCCAATGTTTAAAAAGGATTAACCATATTATTTATAGCAGTTCTCAATACCTAATTGATAACTGTTATAACTGCATATTAGCTGATCAGTAAGACCCAGAGGAGCACAGAGTTTGTGAGCCAAGATAAATCGTCAACCTTTGATAAACAAAATCCTCGCCAGTTAGCATTCCTAGCCCTCCGGGATATTCATCGGCGGGGTGCTTTTGCTGATATTGCCCTGAATCGAGTGCTACACACTGCTCAGTTAACTGGTGCTGATCGGGGCTTAGTGACAGAATTAGTTTATGGTAGTGTCCGACGACAGCGCACTCTGGATGCTCTACTTGACCAGTTGGGCAAAAAGAAAGCTAATCAGCAACCTCCAGATTTGCGCACTATACTTCACCTTGGACTATATCAGCTGCGCTATCAAGCCCGAATTCCTGCTTCAGCAGCGGTCAATACCACCGTTGACCTAGCGAAGAACAATGGCTTCAAAGGACTGGCAGGGGTGGTTAATGGTTTACTACGAAACTATGCCCGTTTAGCTGCCAATTCCCCTGACCCTTTGCAGTTGCCAGAAGGGGATATCGAGGGTTTGGGCATTTTACACAGTTTTCCCGATTGGATGATCGAGCTGTGGTTAGAACAGCTGGGAGCAGAGGAAACAGAACAGCTGTGTCAATGGTTTAACCAATCTCCTACCATTGACTTACGGGTAAATCCCCTCAAGGTGTCCATCGAGGACGTGGAGGCAGGGATGCAATCTGCTGAACTGGCTATTCAGCGGGTACCTCCCTTGGTATCTCACCAGGACGAGGGGAATGGTGAGATTATCCCTATGTTCAGCAACCCAGCTCAGCTCCCCCAAGCACTGCGGATTGTGGGTGGTGTTGGTGGGATTCAAGAGCTACCAGGATTTAAGGAAGGTTGGTGGACCGTTCAAGATTGTAGTGCCCAGCTGGTCAGTTATCTGCTGGACCCTCAACCTGGTGATGTGGTGATTGATGCCTGTGCTGCACCGGGGGGCAAGACAACTCATATTGCGGAATTAATGGCAGATCAGGGCAAGATTTGGGCATGCGATCGCTCAGCTTCCCGCCTCAAAAAAGTCCAACAGAATGCCCAACGGTTACAATTACAATCGATTCAGATCAGTACTGGTGATAGTCGGGATTTACCTGAATTTACTAAGATGGCTAATGCTGTGTTATTAGATGCTCCCTGTTCCGGTAATGGTACCCTTCACCGACGTCCTGATATTCGTTGGCGCATGACTCCAGAAAAAGTCCAGGAACTTAGTATTTTGCAAAAAGAATTGTTAGAGCATACCGCAACTTGGGTCAAGGCCGGAGGTGTGTTAGTCTATGCTACCTGTACCTTAAATCCTCAAGAAAATGAGGCGGTAATACAATGGTTTCTGGAAGGTCATTCCCAGTGGCAAATTGAACCCCCTACTCTTTCGTTTCTTAAAGCGTTTTCAACACCGGAAGGTTGGCTGAAAGTTGTGCCCTATCGAGACCAGATGGATGGTTTTTTTATGGTGCGGTTGAAGCGGATGATATAAGAAAGGGAATAGGGAATAGGGAGTAGGGAGTAGGGAGTAGGGAGTAGGGAGTAGGGAGTAGGGAGTAGGGAACAAAAATTATCACAATTGATTGAGTTACCCTATAGCTACCTTTACTTAGAGTGCTCTTCCAGCCAGTTTAGTAAGTCCTCACTGGTGTTAAAATCCCAGATGGCTTTTGATAAACGGTCTAGGTCTTGGTTGGTCAAGGCTTCGATTAATGCGATCGCATTCCTGGTTAGTTGTCCAAAACGGCTCTCAAGCAGTCTCAATAGTAAATTTCTTTTCCCTTCTAGCCTTATTTCTTCTCGTCCTTCTTCTCGTCCTTCCCTTTTCGCAAAATTCAATGCACCTCGCCAGTCCCACAAGGCCATTTCCTGTTTCCAGATCTTTTCCAATTCTGACTCACTCAACCCCGCTTGATTCGCTATTGTTAAAGCTTGTTCTAGCTGTGGGATTTCCCTGAATTTGTCAGGAATAATTTCTAAGTTAGGCGCTTCTTTGATAAAAAAGATCCACTTATCTATCACACTTTCCAATTCTTCCAATTGCTTAGTAAATTTGGGTAGTTCCACAAACACCAGCTTTAACTCGTTCTCCTGATAAGGCAAGTGCTCTTCTTCCTCTTGAAAGTAAAAACAGCTAATGACTTTCTCGGTTGAGGGGAATAACTTAAAATCCGTGATGGTTAAAGCAATGACCGGATTGAGATCGAAATATCCCTGTCCCGATTTAAGTTGATTTCCATAGGTTTTGCACAAGTTATACACCACTCGCTTCTCGAAAGCCTCCACATTCCAGAGTTGCATCTCAATGATGACAGTCGTTTGATCTTCTAATACTGCCTTAACATCCAGATACGTGTCTTTTAAATCTACTACATCCCCCGCACTATAGGGGTCAATAATTTCTAAATCCTGGATGACGGAATTACCAGAGTATATCATGGCATTGAGGAAGGAAATCAGAATATCTTTACTCTGATCTGAGCCAAAGATTTTCTTGAAAGCAAAGTCAGTTTTCGGGCTGATGAATCTCATGGTTTTACAGGTTTATATAGGGAGCAGGGAACAGGGAATAGGGAGTAGGGAGTAGGGAGTAGGGAGTAGGGAACAAAGCTTGTAAGAACAGGGAACAGAGCTTGTAGGGTGGGCAAAAACAGTTTGGTTTTGTTGAGTATTAATGATTATACTATTTTGCCCACCCTACTTTATAATCTTTACTATAATAGCAATATCCATATAATCCACGTTCTACATGCCTGCCAAGGATTTTTACCACGATGATGAAAACCAGGAGGAAATTAAGGTATGGAAACCTTCACTGGAGTAACCAATTGTGCTACAGCTCTTATTCAGATCCTGAAAAACTATTGTAATATCCTGAATCGTCACAAAAATAATTCTATCAATAATACCGTGATCAGTAAAATCATTGTTAGCGATGACAAAACTCGCTATCTAGTTATTAGGGAAGGTTGGAACGATACACAACGAATTCATTCACTCATCTTTGATGCTGAAATACGTAACAATAAAATTTGGCTACACCATGATGGTCTAGATCACGGCATTACAGAAGAGCTACTGGCGGCAGGAATACCCAAAGAAAAAATTGTTTTAGCCTTTCATCCTCCCCATATCCGACAACACACTGGCTATGGGATTTCCTAACTTTTAATTATTAGCTATCAGCCGTCAGCTATCAGTTATCAGCTATTCAGTTATCAGCTTATGGGTTAGGTCACAGGCTAGAAGCCTGTGCCACGGACTTTTCTCCAGACTTTCAATTTTTTATTACTATCTTAGGACAACTGATTAATTTCATCGATAGTCAACCCCGTATATTGAGCAATATCATTCAGGGGTAACCCAGCGGCCTTCATTTGTTTAGCAATCTGCTGTTTTTCTTCAAGTCTACCTTGTTCTCGTCCTTCTAGTCTGCCTTCTTCTCGTCCTTCTAGTCTGCCTTCAAGTCTACCTTCTTCTCGTCCTTCCCTTTTCGCGAAACTCCATGCACGTCGCGCGTCCTCCAAGGCCATCTCCTGTTTGCGGAGTTTTTCCACTTCTGAGACACTCAACCCCGCTTGATTCGCTATTGTTAAAGCTTGTTCTAGCTGTGGGATTTCCCTGAATTTGTCAGGAATAATTTCTAAGTTAGGCGCTTCTTTGATAAAAAAGATCCACTTATCTATCACACTTTCCAATTCTTCCAATTGCTTAGTAAATTTGGGTAGTTCCACAAACACCAGCTTTAACTCGTTCTCCTGATAAGGCAAGTGCTCTTCTTCCTCTTGAAAGTAAAAACAGCTAATGACTTTCTCGGTTGAGGGGAATAACTTAAAATCCGTGATGGTTAAAGCAATGACCGGATTGAGATCGAAATATCCCTGTCCCGATTTAAGTTGATTTCCATAGGTTTTGCACAAGTTATACACCACTCGCTTCTCGAAAGCCTCCACATTCCAGAGTTGCATCTCAATGATGACAGTCGTTTGATCTTCTAATACTGCCTTAACATCCAGATACGTGTCTTTTAAATCTACTACATCCCCCGCACTATAGGGGTCAATAATTTCTAAATCCTGGATGACGGAATTACCAGAGTATATCATGGCATTGAGGAAGGAAATCAGAATATCTTTACTCTGATCTGAGCCAAAGATTTTCTTGAAAGCAAAGTCAGTTTTCGGGCTGATGAATCTCATGGTTTTACACCTTTACGAAGTTTATACCGTTTCCTATAGCTATGAGATAGATATGATTTTTTCACTCTTGCCTATTGCCTATTGCCTCTTCCCTATTCCCTATTCCCTGTTCCCTTGTCTATACTCAATCAAATTCCGGTGCCCACACCTCAACAATAGGTAATTCCCAACCAGGAAGCAATTCTGGTACTTGCAGCACATCCCCATCCCCCAGCACAACTTTATCCTGATTGAGGCGATAAACTTCCATGGTGCGAGTTCTCGGATCTACTAACACCCCAACTGTAGTTCCCAATTCCAGAAATTGCTGTATTTTCTGGCGCAATTTTGGTAGGCTATCGCTCTTAGATTTCACTTCAAATGTCAAATCAGGGACTAATTCGGCGTAATCTTCCGTAGTGCGAGGTAGACGTTCAGCTAAGATAAAAGACGCATCCGGAGCGCGAACATCCCCATCTTTATTCGGTAAGCGAAAACCACCACTAGAACCAGAAACTCTTCCTAATTTGCGCGGTCTTACCCAGTTACGAAGTTGAGCAGCAATTTCTATTGCTACTTCATCGGATTCTAACCCTGAAGGACTCATAAAAATAATTTCTCCCCCTATTAATTCTATCTGATAATCAGGATGCTGTGCTTGCAGCGTTTCTAAATCTTTGACCGTTAAATTAGGCATTATTAAAATCCTCTATCTACAGTTTTAGCTTAGGGAACAGGGAACAGGGAGCAGGGGGCAGGGAGCAGGGAGCAGGGAGCAGGGAGCAGGGAGCAGGGAGTAGAAGCAATTGCTTTTGTAATTGGGTAATTTTTTTAACATTATTTACAATGAATACCATCCCCACAATAACAAAAGTACTCTCTTATTTATGCCCTATTTACTATTATAGCAACTATTTATTTACTAATAAAAAAAAAATCCTAAACCCCTTGACATTTGATTAATTTATTTATATATTAATAATATACGCCATTTAAGGATACTGTTGATCATGACTAAAAACATTCCGCCTAACTCCGATGAAAATCAAAACCCTGAAAACCCTGGTCGTAAACCTAAGAAAGTCAAGTACGTTTTGATCGGTTCTCCTGAACAAGTTCGGAATACGATTAATGCCATCTATGCCCTTAAATACGCCTATCCCGACGAATGGAGCACTCCAGAACCTACTGAAAAGCCTGGTGAGGTTATGACGTTTTTGATTCGATATTTTTATGTAGACTAGAATAGGGTTTTGCCAGCGATGCAGCGCGGTCTTGGGGTTTTCCCCCATGAGCGACTGCATCAAGACAGGGTTTTGACGCCCTGGCGACTAGGAATTGTGGAGGTTATTTTGAAGCTATCAGTTATTAGTTATCAGCTTATGGGTTAGGTCACGTCAATTCTTGTCCACTGTTCCCTGTTCCCTGTTCCCTGTTCCCGACTTCTGCAAGAAGTCTCATGTATTAGTTGATCAACAGTATCTAGATTTGAGCTCCGCTGTACTTGTGGTGGCTTACACAATAGAATTCGGTCAAGCATTGGGGTTAACCACAACTTGACCGATTTTTTTTATTGGTATTGCACTACCCATTAAACTTAGGACATTTCTAAATTCCGAAACCTAGTCTTAGCTTACTTTTGACTTCTGACTTCTAACTTTTGACTTGCCCAAGGGCTAGATCCTCCCAACACCCCGAGCCACACGAAAACCGAGATCGAAGTTGAAGAGATCGCGCGCGATATAGAAGTTGCGGGAGGCAGAACGGAAATTCCTAGGATCGCTGCCCCAGGACCCGCCCCGGATCAAATAGTAATCATTACTATGATAATTAAGAGTCCAGACAGTCCCATCTGTAGGGGCTCCAAAGTAATTATCATGGTAAGGATCCCCACACCACTCGTAAACATTGCCATGCATATCGTATAAGCCAAAGCCGTTGGGGGGAAAACGTCCTACTGGGGTGGTTTCTCCTCGATATTTCCCTTTTGCTTCCTCTGCATAAATATAGGAAGCGTCATAATTAGCTAATTTACTGGTTATGGTCTCTCCATAATGGAATGGCGTGGTAGTTCCTGCTCTACAGGCGTATTCCCATTCCCCTTCACTGGGTAATCTGTATTCGGTTCCTGTATATTCAGAAAGGCGATCGCAAAATTCTACTGCATCAAACCAGCTTACTTGCTCTACTGGTCGATTTTTTCCTTTAAATCTGGAAGGGTCTAGATCTAAGTCCCGCTTAACTTTTGGGAGCTTGGCCACAGCTTGCCATTGCGCCTGGGTTACCTGATATTTCCCCAGGAAGAAGGGTTGGATGTTTACTTGGTGTTGAGGTCTTTCGCTGTCATCACTGTCCCTCTCACTTTTCGGGGAACCCATTAAGAAGCTTCCTGCTGGGATATACACCATCTCTAGGTCTACTCCATTCCCCAGATCTTGAGTGAAGTAATTTGCTTGCTTATTTTCTTTCTTGATTATATCTCCTGTACGGTTAACTGTTACTACTTTAAAGGAAAACTGCTTTAACTCTGAGGGATTAGCTGAGGAAAAATTGTTTAATGCGAGGGGTGGTCGAACCAAATTAGCATACCTTAATTCCTGTAAAACGTTAGCATTTTTTGGGGAATTATGTTGAGGATTACTATTGACTTCTTCTGTGAAATCTTCATTAGTTGATAAATCATTAGGGTTATTAACATTTTCTTTTATCCATTGCTTGAGTTGCTCAGCCTCTGACTTGGGAATATCCCCAGTTTGTAATAAACTAACGACAAATTTTATAATATTTTTTTCATCATTGGGTTGAGGTATATCATCCAAATTTGCTAGAATTTCAAATAAAGTATCAGGGAGTTCATATTCCCACCAATCATCCAATAATTCCTCGGGACAAGAAGCTCGATAAGCCTGTTGCATTTGTTTGATAAAGTGTTTTTCTAAAGGAAGCAATATATTGATTAAACTAGTTGTAATTTTAAAGTTTTCCTTGATTGCCTTTAACTCATGATTATCTGGATTTTCTTTAAGGGCTTTATCAATTAATCTTGCTAACCTATTGCTAGTATTAAAATATTGTACTAATTTGTAAACAATTTCAGTCAAATATTCCCCAGGAGCCACCTCTTCCAGATTTATATTAAATTGATGTTGTAGCATCATTGCTAATTTAATTTGACTAGGGAAAGCACTACGCAGTGCTTCGTTTATCTTTTTGAGGAGATAACCAGGAGGATTAGCTGGGATAGAGATTTCTGAGATTATGATTTGTTCAGCCAAACGAGCATACTCCCCTCCTAATCGCTGTAAAACTTGAGCTTTTAGCTGCGCAAAGGGACGAATTTTTTCTTCCAATAAATCATTACTTGCAGTTGCCGGTATAACTAAACGTGCTTCAAAGTCCTGTACTGACAACCCTAATTGATTAGCGACAAACTCAGATACTTTATCAATAACTGAAACAGTTTTACTAATGGGTACAGAATCTACTAATAACTCCCTTACCCCTGGCTTAAAGTCGTACTCAATATAATCGGGATTTGAATCTTGGTCTACAGGGGTTATAGACTGGAGCAGTCCACTCATAAACACCTCCGCTACATGAATTTGGGCGGATTTTGGTAGCAGGTTTTCCTGAATTAGTTGCACTACAGGTAAACTAACCGGAGCAGCTGCCATTAATCCAGCTAACCGACGCGCCATAACAGAAGCCGTAGCAAGAAATCGACTAACCAATGCTGATGCTTCCGGTTGGGCTTGACTGGGTTTAGCATCTACCCCTCTTCCCTGTGCGTGGGGGTCTTGGGATACATCAAATTTAAACCCCACTGTAGTAACATTTCCCTGACCTGCTATTACCTGTGACCAGGCCAGTAGTGGGTAGGGTTCTAAGGTAACCACGGGAACATTGACAGAGGAAGATTTATGGTCAATGTCCTCTTCATCCCAAGCTTTAACAATAAACTCAGAATTGACAACTCCAGGACTAAGAGAATGCAGTTGCACTGGTATTTCTGAAGCTAAAGCCGTGCGTTCCCAAAGCCGTTCAGGAAGTAGCTGAAGGATAGTAAGTAAACCATTGCGTCCCCACAACTTTAGCACTGGATGAATGAATTGTCTGCGCCAAGCCACAGAAATACAATCACTCACCAATAAAATTAAACGTTGTTTCTTCGGGTCAATTAATACCTGGGGAGGATAGGGAGTGGAATCATACCGACCCGTGCTAGTTTGAGAAAATAAGTTTACCTTGGTGTCAGTAATCGTTAATTCCCACGTGCGTACATCCCGAAAGGCTCCATGATGCTTGACTAAATGTTGCAGTTCAGTAATTGTCTGTTTCCAAACCGCAGTTGAACTAGTTTTTTCAACCACCAACGCTAACTCTAACCATCGATCAGAAGCAGGTTTCAGAACTGGAAGCCAAATGTTTGATTCAGCAATTTGGTAAACAGTAGCTTCTACATCCAATATCGTTTCTGTAGCAGATGGGACTTTCCCCATTAACGGACGAAATGCCCGTCCCAACGCCAGACTATTTCTCAATGCTAGGGCTGCTGGCACTTTAATCGGAATTGCTTCTCCACTTTCTTTGATCTTTTTAGGTTGGGAAGAGGGTTGATAAAGATCAGCACCACGTTTTTTCTCCGGTGATGATTTGTGCGTATCTGCTTGGATATCTGAATTTTTATTTGGCGCTTTCTGTGATTGGTCTTGGGATAGAGTTGATGGTTCTGACTCCTGTATTGACTCGTCTAGATGAACAGCCAACCAGAAAATTTCTGCTATTTCCCGAGCAGTTAAATCAAATCCTGCTTGTTGTAGAATAGCGATCGCTTCTTCAACCATATCCCTTATATAGCAATTATTCTAATCATGACCTACAAATCTCTGGGTTTTAGGGAGCAGGGAGCAGCGATGCAGCGCGGTCTTGGGGGTTTCCCCCATGAGCGACTGCATCAAGACGGGAGCAGGCAGCAGGCAAGAGACAAGAGTCAAAAAATCCTGTTTACCTCATAGCTATTATAAACACTATATACTACTGAGGGACCGTAGCAATTGGTCAATTAACTTTGCTTTTTTCTGGCCTTTATCTTCGTCTTGAAAGTCAACCATGGGAGCATCCTCTGTATTAACTGTCTTAGTTAATATATAAATGGCATTGAGCAATTGGTCTGTAGCCAAGTCTCCTTTCTTCCGTCGGTCGATAAACGTTTCAATAATCGGTTCAGCTTCTTCAATACTATCCCCTAAATGAGCTTTGACAATCTTTTCTAATTCCTTGGAAGTTGGTTCCGGTAAATCTAATCGTAAACAGCGTCGTAAAAAAGCCGGGGGAAATGCCTTCTCTCCGTTACTAGTAAGGATTACAAAGGGAAAGGCGTGACAGGTTACCTTTCCTTTGTGAATAGTTTTACTTTGATTATCCCAGGTTTTGACAAGAATACCTGAGTCTGAGTCTGGAAACGGGTCACTGATTCGTGTTAATTCTGGAATTTCAAATTCGCCTTCTTCAAAAATAGTCAATAAATCATTGGGTAAATCAATATCGCTTTTATCCATTTCATCAATTAATAATACCCTGGGGTAAGTTGAGGGGAGTAACGCCGTTCCCAAGGGACCCAATTGAATATACTTACCAATTTCTGCTAAATTATCCTTGTCGCTTCCTTGAGCATCTTGTAATCTACCAATAGCATCATAACTATAAAGTCCTTGCTGTAAATGGGAGCGAGTGGTAATATTCCAACGTAACACTTCTCCTAATTGTAACTCTTGAGCAACTGCATAGGCTAAAGATGTTTTTCCTGTCCCTGGTTTTCCCGTTACTAATAACGGACGACGCAGATACAAAGCGGCATTGACTAACTCTATTTCCTCTGGCCTGGTCTGATAGGTTGTACCCCGTCCTTTTTTGTCAAATTTCCGCCAGCTAGGAGGCTCAGGAAGGCGTTCAATGCCATTGTGGGGTTGTTCGGGAGTTCCGCGAAAGATTTTCCAAGATGTCATAGGGTTGTATAGTCAATCTGGGGTGGTAGTAGATAGGGATCTTCCCACAAAAGAGCAAGATGGTGTCCGATATGTTCTTGTCCATCCTCTTCGTTAGGAGCCTTTAAACGTTGTTCTTGTACCTTTTTGGGAAGTTCATTTATTTTACAATTGAGTATTTTATCGAGTTCCTCTTGACAATTTATATTTTTTCTTACCCATAAAGCAACTGGTATTGCTCTCTTGTCAATGACTTGTAATATAGATTCACATGGGGGGGTCTTTAATTTTAATGCTATCGGTTTTTTGTTTATTTCTTGGATTTTTAGAAAATCATGTAATTTATCCTCATTAAAATCAAATTGACTAACATCAACAAATCCTTGATTACATTGAGGTTTACAACTATTTTTAATTTTTTCCCATTTTTTGATGCAATCTGTTCGGTAAGGATGGTTATGATGATTTGTTATTAATTTTTTATAACGTGCCACAGATCGAATAACTACCTTATACTCCTTATAAAGAGGATGTGTATAATTAAAATCATTTGTAATTTTAATTTCTCTTTCAATTGCATAGTTAAATAGTTGATAAGGCAATAAAAATACAAGTATTGGGTAATCGCAATATTTTTTACAAGATTCCTTATAATATTGATTTGACTGATTTAAAAAAGATTCTATTAACTTTGGCAAGTCTTCAAGGCAAAACACATCTTGTTCAGATTCTCCATCATCTTGTGAAGTCTCTAAAAATTTACAATTTTGAGGATTTTCTAAATAATTATAATTACTGATGTCAGGAATGAACCAAGCTGAGACTAAATAATTAGGTTGACGTTGTTGCTGATATTGTTTACTAGAATCTACCTTGACAAGCAGATAAGGTTGTGCATCTAAATTTTGTTGCTGATAATTTTGAGAGTGACTGCTAGTCTGAGGTAATAAATCAGAAGGGTTCTTGGCATTTTTTTCTAACCATTGCTTGAGTTTCTCAGCAGTTGGCTCGGGAATATCTCCAGTTTCTAATAAACGAGGGACAAATTTTACAATAGGTTTTTCATTATCAGTTCCTTGAGCTTTCTCCTCCAAATCCAAATTTTTTAGAATTTCATAGAAACTCTCAGGGAGTTCATCTTCCCAATCATACCATAATCCATCGGGACAGCAAGCTTGATAAGCCTGTTGCATTTGGTTGATCAAGTTTTTTTCTAAAGGAAGCAAGATATCGATTAAACTAGTCGTAATTTTAAATTGTTCATTGATTGCATTTAATTCAGTATTATCAGGATTTTCTTTAAGTGCTCCATCAATTAATATTCCTAACCTATTGCTAGTTTTAAAAAATTGTACTACTTTGTAAACAACTTCAGTTAGATTTTCACCACGAGCTATCTCTTCCAAATTTTTATCGAATTGGAATTCTAACATCATTGCTAATTTAGTGTTACTAGGGAAAGCACTAAACAGTGCTTTGTTTATCTTTTTGAGGAGATAACCAGGGGTATGTCCACCATTCATTTACAGTTACTTCAATAGTTTAAGGGATAGATGTGTCAAAAACTGATTACAATTCAATACAATAATAATCCAAAGCACTTTTTCCCGGACCCTGACTCCACCGTGAATCAGGTTTCCAAGCACCATTTTCTTCTTCCCGACGGCGAGTGCGGACAGTGAGCTGATTATCGTTAATTTTCAGTAGATTATATTGCCAAGGATAAGCGGATCGTAGTTCAAAGGTCGGTGCGCCAAAGGTGCCAGCACAAATTTGGTCGAGTTTGCGTCCACCTGGGCTGAGGTCGTAACGGAAAAGGCTGGTTTCGGCTTTATGGATATGTCCGTGGAGGAAGAAGCGGAATCCAGCAACGGCCAATTGTTCAATGAAGCCTTTGTCAATAATGCGATCGCTTCCGTCACTATTGAGGGGATGGTGCCAAACCGCTATTTTCAAGGGGCAGTTGCGGTAGTCTGGGTTACGGCGAATCTGGGTCAGAGCATTGGTCAGAGCACCTGAGTGGATGCTAGCACGAGCTCTGAAGTGATGATCCAGTTCCCAAGCGGAGTTTAGTCCTAGGATCAGCAAGTTTTGCTCTGGCAGATAGTCGATAATGGCTTGCTGGTCATACTCCAGGGGATATGCTTCAGTTTTGATAGCTTGATAGAATTGGCTGAAGTGGGCAAAGCGTTGTTGGTATTTGGCTTTGTCTCGGACTCGAATTACATTTGGACTTTCTTCGATGTAGTGACCCTCTGTCAGTGTACCTTGGTATTTTTTGCGATCGCGTAAATCGTAAGCGTCCTCTGCTAGTTTCCAGTTGAGGTCATGGTTACCAGGAACTAGAACTATTTGTTTCGGGTCTAGGGAGAAGTCTTGGCGGAGGTTGTGGAGAAACTGTTGTGCAGCCTGGTATTCTTCGGCAGTGGAATAATTAGCGATATCACCGGAGAGGATCAGAGCATCAAGGTTAGGGATTTGAAGTTCGTAGCTGAGGTCTTGGGCGAGTTGGTTTGACCATAGGGTAGCTTGCTCAGGGGTGGTGATATGGAGGTCCGAGAGGTGGAGGATATGGGTGGTTTTACAGGATTTTTTCCCAGTCCTCGCCGTCCCAGGGCTCAAATCATGCTTGGCATTTTTTTCTAACCATTGCTTTAGTTGATCACCAATTGGGTTGGGAATATCTTCAGTTTCTAATAAACGAGCGCCAAATTGTATAATAGGTATTTCCTGATCATTGTAGTATTGAGGTATTTTATCTAAATTTTTTAAAATTTCAGCTAAACTGTCAGGGAGTTCATCTTCCCAATCATCCCATAAGTTATTAGGACAACAAGCTTTATAAGCCTGTTGCATTTGCTTCATAAAGTTGTTTTCTAAAGGAAGCAATATATTGACTAAACTAGTTGTAATTTCAAATTTTTCCTTGATTGCCTTTAACTCAGCATTCTTGGGATTTTCTTTAAGGGCTTTCTTAATTAATTTTTCTAAACTATTCCTAGTATTAAAATATTGTACTAGGTTGTAAACAATTTCCGTCAAATTGCCACCACTAGCCACCTGTGCCAGATTTTGACTGAATTGATGTTGTAGCATCATTGCTAATTTAATTTCACTAGGGAAAGCACTACACAGTGCTGACTCTATCTGCGCGAGGAGATAACCAGGGGGATTTCCAGCATTCATTGATGGTTACTTCAATACCTGTGAAAAATAGAACTTAATAGTCGTCTGACTCTAATTAAGTATCTACACTCTGATTATACCGAGTTCCGTAAATTTTCCTTTATTTGCTGGTATTTGGCAACCTAGTGGTGGCTTACAGGTTGAGACAACCATTTACCACATTGCTTCACCCTTAAGTAAATTTGTCAATAACCCTTGCTTCTCTAAACGCGCACAAATAGCACTGAAAGGACTGCCAGCATTATAACTAGGATTCCAGCTTGGGTCACCACTATGATGCAGGGCTACTAAATTCCAGTTAATATCAAAACATGGAGAACCAGAGGAACCGGGTTCGGTATTGGTTTTATACTTAACCGTTGTACCATTCTCGTTAATAGTAATAATAGCTTCCGTGTCACAGGCCAATTTCAATGGTTCCCCCTTGGGATGTTGGACGATAAACAGTGGAGTATCGGGCACAAACTGATAATATGGCTCTTGTGGTAACTTAATCCACTGGCGCTGTGGAGACTTGGGATCAGGATTTTTCCCAATCGGTTCTTCCCCAGGAAGTCCATCTACTCTCAGCAAGGCATAATCCAATTCGTCAGGGGTTGGTAATTGATTGTTGGTATAAGGACTTTGATCAATTAACCAGTCATCCTCTACTAAGCGATACTCCATACCAGGATTGATAACTTTACCATCCCCTAACCGTTTGTAGTCAAAACGCAGGATAACATTGCTAGACGTTGCTTGTTTTGAAATTACCGATTTCACCACATGGTAATTAGTAATAACCACATTGGGCGCAATCAGAAAACCTGTCCCAAATTCCCGAGTATTATCGTTCTTCGTAACTTCGACACGACAGACTTGCCCTTCAATTTGACCTAACTTCTCCCGCCACCGATTTACGTCTAAAAAAGAATTGGTTTTCCTAATCAGTCTTTCTAATCTACCTTTTGCTGATAGGGGTTGTGGCATAGGAATAGCCAGATTGAACTCCTGGGCAAAGGCGAATAACGCTGGGTTACCTGGACTCGATTCACGGGCACCTGCAATTAATTTATCAACCCATCCTTCTGCTTCTGCGGCTTCAATTAACCTAAACACTATTGCTTTTAAATCATCACCCATTGCTATGGCATTCAGGTTTTTATTAAACCTGAATCTTACTACTTCAGCCAATCTTTGCTGATTGGGAAATGCAGCAATTAAAGCATCTCTTAATTGTTGATATTGCTGTCCGGTTAGTGTCATATAGCGTTTTCATTGGAGTTGTGAACAGAATCCCTTAGGAAAAGGCAAGAGGCAATAGGCAAGAGGCAATAGGCAAGTGCGATCGCTTTTAGCGGAAGCTGAGGCCTTTGGCCACGCTTCGCGTTCGCGTAGCGTCGGCTTTGCCGAAACGCTTCATCGCGTAGCGTGGCCGTAGGCCAATCGCTCTTTTAGGGTGCGAAGCATGAAATGTAACGCACGATCTATAAGCTGTTGTGCATTTAAACTGTATATTAATCAGATCAAATAAAAAAGATCTATCCCAGTCATATTTTGCCTTTTGCCTTTTGCCTTTTGCCTTTTGCCTTTTGCCTTTTGCCTTTTGC
>NZ_CEYLVT010000180.1:0-15651 GCF_982860115.1 Moorena sp. | reverse complement strand
TCTTGATGCAATAGCGAGTGGGGGAAACCCCCGCATGAAGGCGCTGCATCGCTTAATAAACATCTCCCCCATTTCCCCATCTTCCCATCTCCCCACCCTCCCCACACTTTTATTATGGGTATTCAACCGAACTTGATATTACTTGTTAGGTTGGGGTGTCATCCGCAGATAGGGCTTAATTACCTCATATCCTTTGGGAAAGCGTTCCTTCAACTCTTCTGGATCTTTGATGGATGGTACAATAACACAGTCATCCCCGTCTTTCCAGTTAACGGGAGTAGCGACTTTATAGTCATCGGTCAACTGTAGGGAGTCAATCACTCGCAGGATTTCGTCAAAGTTACGACCGGTGCTAGCAGGGTAGGTTAACACTAACCGCAATTTCTTCTGTGAGTCGATGACGAAAACAGAGCGTACGGTTAGGGTATTGTCAGCATTAGGGTGGATCATATCGTACAGGTCAGACACCTTTTTATCTGGATCCGCCAAAATCGGGTAGTTGACCGTTGTTGTCTGGGTTTCGTTGATATCTCCAATCCAGCCTTTGTGGGAGTCAACATCATCCACGCTCAAAGCTATCACTTTAACATTGCGCTTCTCAAATTCGGGCTTGAGTTTAGCAACCATACCTAACTCGGTGGTGCAAACTGGGGTGAAGTCGGCTGGGTGAGAAAACAGCACTACCCAGCTATCTCCTGCCCATTCATACAAATTAATCTCACCTTCGCTAGAATTCTGAGTAAAGTCGGGTACGGTATCCCCCAATCGTAGAGTCATGGCTAAATCCTGTTGCTATTTGTTCTTCTCAGGATAGATATCGTGCCACAAAAGTCAGGTTTATCCCTCAGCTTTTAGATCTATTTTAGGATTGGCTTAGGAATTCGTTATTGAGCGAACAGCGGTCAGCGGTCAGCGGTTAGCGGTCAGCGGTCAGCGGTCAGCCATTCGCCAATGGCCAAGGCTGATGCTACTTGAGTTGCTTATTTTATTTAAAGGTGCGCGTAGCGCATTAGCTGATAGCTGATAGCTGATAGCTGATAGCTTACAAAGCAACATTTGTCAATGAACTAGGGTGGTAACTTCTGATATTCTGGAAAAAGTTGAGGTCTTGTGTCTGGACTTCGATATTATGAGATGATGAGAAACAAAAATTAAACTAAACCCACAGAGATTAATTTCTCTTAGTGCTGTGTTGTGTAAGTAAGGAGTTTTATGATGAGAAAACTGGTTCATCTGGCAGTGCTATGCCTTCTAATGCTTAGCTTGGGCTGCTTAGGCTTATCCCAAAGTGCGATCGCTTCCCCTATGTCTTCAGCAGACACATTTTCTTTAAATAACTTAACGTTGCCCTCATCTACCGCTTTAATCGCTCAGTCATCCAAGAGCAATGAGGCTCAGTCATCCAAGAGCAATGAGGCTCAGTCATCCAAGAGCAATGCGGCTGATCGCAAGTTATCCACCGAGTTTGGTAAGAAGGCTGACCTGAACAATACTCCTTTGCGTAAGTTTCGCAAATATCGCGGATTCTACCCAAACTTGGCTCGTAAGATTGCTGATAATGCTCCCTACAAGTCAGTAGAAGATGTCCTGAAGATTAAGGGACTAAGCGCAAAGCAGAAGAAAAAGTTACAAAAGCAAATTGATAAAGGTAATTTTACCGTGACTCCTGAGTCAGAGGTTTATAATGCGGGCGACGATCGCGTTAATCCTGGCGTGTACTAACAACGCCATTGGTGGTTAGCTTTAGATTTCTTGTCTCCAGATAAAGCTTTTCTAGCTAAGCGCTTAGCGCTTAGCTAGATCAATCCAAGGTTTAAAGGGTTCTAGCTCAGCTGAGCACAAAAACTAGCTGGAATAATTTACGGTGCGTGCTTGTCCATCAGGGTAATAAACTCCCAGACAGTTGTCTTGATCATCTGTAATTACCCAAGGATGAGTTACATAGGTTTGTTGAGTATAACCTTGGCCTGGTTTGAGCTGATAATAGTATGTTCTGTTGCCCTGGTAGTCCAGCCAATAAGTCTTGATTAGGTCATTAGATTTGTTAACAAAAGTAATCTTTGTACTGACTTTACCGGAGATAGAGTTGGAAACTGATTCAGCATCACAGACATTTGCGGCTAATGTTTCCTGAGGGAAAGATATAAGAGTAAAAGCCAATACGGCTAGACTAAGTAGTAAGACACTAAAAAATTTTTTCATTGATTTTTTCCTGTTTAATTTCTTTTTGAAATGAGTAACAGTTTAATATTGAAAAGCTATTGGCAGGTAAGTAAGCATTCAGGCCTTGGCCTTTGGGCAAAGCTACGGTAACAGCTTTGTGGCACAGGCTTCTACCCTGTGACTTAACTCAGATGAAACGAATGCTTACCTCTTGTCTTGATGCAATAGCGAGTGGGGGAAACCCCCGCATGAAGGCGCTGCATCGCTTATTCAAAAGCTGTTCGGTGTAGCGTGCGCATAAGCTGATAGCTGATAGCTGTTCGCGTAGCGTGTGCGTAGCGCTAATCGCTGTTCGCTGACATTGGAAGTCTAGCAGAGCTAACGCCATAAAGGTTTTATATGGCAACAAAAATTTACCTGAATAAAGTGGTAGAGGGTAGGGGGTTATACCCTCTACCAACCCTGCAACTCATGCTAAACATTCAGACTAAACATTAAGACTAAACATTCAAACACAACTGAACATAATTACTGTTTTCTGAATCCACTGACTGAGTGTTACCCGACCTAGGGGATAAACCATTATCCAGCAAAATTTCACTAGTACCTAACCTCAGATCATCACTAGCTAACCACCTCTGGAAGACTTCCATGCGACCATCCTCTGGAGTAACTAGCTGATAAACTCTGAACCGCTTTTTCCCTTGGCTCTGATAACGAATACACTGCAAGCCATAGCCGATTTTATCTAAGAAGCGCCTGATAATAACAATCGGAGTTGCTTTTTTAGCTAGTCCTATTCCCATGATGGTTTTGATAGCACAACGGTTTGCTAATGCGATCGCAGCCATCTCCTGCAAGTCCTGATCAGTATTTTTGAGTTCTCGTTCCAGATTTTCTAATAGGATTGGTATCCCCAACACTTTCATAGTACCAATCATGGCTCCGAGAACAGCACGATTGAAATCTGGTAGAAATATACTCCCTTGACCTTGCTCAATTAATAGTCGCGCTACCTTAGCATCCCGTTCTGCTAGATGTTGCCGACCGATGGTAAGAAAATAATGGAGCCGTAGCTGCTGATACCAGCCTTGGTCATCTTTGAGTACCAGTTCTGGTGTGACTGGGATGGCATAACGCTGCTTTAAATCGTACTTCCGTAGTGAGCGACGTTCGGATGGTGTTTTGACTAGGCGTTTGCTAATCGTTTGATATTGGCTATTACTGAAGTCTTGACTAGATGCGATCGCATTACACTCAGCCTGATAGTTTTGGTCTCTAACTGCAGTAATCGCTGCCATCAGAGCATTCTGTGCTCCCAACTCTTCCGCTTGGGGTGAACCCTTAGACTTCTTTTTCCCAGCTTTAGTGGAACTAGCTGGGGAAACATCCATCACCAGATGACCTTCAGCACGCAATCCTGCTAGCACCGATTCCCGATAGTTGACCATGGCGGCATTGAATCGGACAGCCATTTTAGCCCAGCACATCAAGGATTCTGCTTGAAAGCCCGTATCTAAATCATCCACAGCATCGAAATCCGATTGTTGTAGCAACCGAATATTCATTTGGGTCAAACGCTGTCCAGATCCCAGCAGTGAGGATAGAGAGTTTGAGCCATTACCCACTCGATTAAAGCCATAAGGGGCTACCCAGATGAAGCGGGGTAGATTTTCTCGGATCCGCCCTAAGGTTTGTCTGACACTATTTTCTCCTTGCACCCCTTGGGCAATACACCACACAGAGGTAAAGTGTCCCCGCAGATCAATACTCACTCCCGTTTCAATAGCAGGACTAGCTAATACAATGTCATACTCCCCTAAAACATCGTTCAGGTTATTGATACACCCCATGGCTGGATGACTAGTTTCACCAAGGGATTCCGAATCAATGCGTAATATCCGGAGGTCGGGAAATTGCTTTTTTAGGTAAGCTTCTAGAGTGCAGGTACCCCATTGGCTCTTGGGTTTTTGAGCCGAAAGACACACAAACGGTTTGCCTCCTTGAGCAATGTGTGCTTCTAGCTCTCGCACTAGTCTTTTTGGTGTGCTATCGGTATAGTTATGAACTTGCCAAGACCCGTCAATGTTCGGTTTCCAGTCATTCTCAATGATGAAGGGTTCCAGGTCAACGCCAGACAAGGTCAGTAAGTAATCTATCGATATATCACTCAAGTCCGCATCCGCAATATAAACTTGACCAGACCCCCCCAAGACATTCTGGATTAGGGTTTTCAGGGATTTGAGAATAGCAACCCGATTACTCTGACAGGTGCTAGAGTTCAATCCATGCCAGAGCACTTGCTCCACTTCATCGATAATTACTACACCATCAGACCAGTTAGCGGCATTGAAGCGAGCCTGAGAATTACCATGCAAGGAGTCGAGACATAAACCATAACCTAATACCCCTTGCTTCTGGTCATCCCTGACCTCAGTGATATACTTGATGCCAAAGCGTTGGCACAATGCTTCTACTAATCGCACCCGATGACCAAGCACCAATACCCATTGCTTTCGGGCTAGAGCTTGAGAGACAATTTTTTCTAGTAGTTGGGTTTTTCCAGTACCCTTAGGGGATTTAATGCCAATCAGTTGGGCTGTATCCGGAATGGGAAGTTGTTGCAGATAGCGGCAATTTACCTTAAGGTTAGCTCGATAGGTGAGCTGGGTTAGGGATTTAGCTTTCCAAGTATCCAGGGGGAGTGCTCGTTGGTAAACTTGCTCAAAGGTCTTCTGACCTTGATCAGCAATTAAATCATCGACCCCTTTGCCTAGCTGGGCATCCCAAGTTATTACCTTCACAGGGCAACCTGCTTGATTGAGCAGATATCCCATTCTACGAATCGCAGCATTGACAGCTTTGATGGTATTTGGTTTCGAGTCTTGGTCAAAGACTATGTAAATCGGTCGCTCCGGAGTAGCTAGTTTCCGTAGTTGAGGAATCAAGTCAGACTTCCCAATGCGATTTCCCTGGGCATCCCTACGGATTCGATACCCCCCATTAATTCCTGGTAATGCGATCGCAGCGTAACCAGCAGTCAGTAAAGCTCCAGCTTTCTTAGCCCCCTCAGTAATACACAACGGAATCGAGGGGTGAGAGATTAGCCACTGCCAAAACCCTAGATCGGGTTGATTGTGGTCAAGGTCTGTGGGGAGAATAGTAAAATCATTGCGTTCAGCAATCCGTTGCCACAGGTGGAAAGGTACTCGCAGAGCAAACAAGCCTGTGGGAGTTTTGGGAGGATGTTCATATTTAATTAGCTTCCTAGTTTCCCCACTGTGACGGGGTTGGCTGGGTTTGAAACAGCCCCAAATATCCTCCTGACCAGTAAGCAAGTCAATACCAGAACACCACCATCCCCCTTGTTCGAGGTGTTGATAGCGTTCCAGAATCGAGTTTAGCAATCGACCATCATTGCGTCTGGGCAGGGAGTCGGAATAGAAGAGATACTCAAATGGGCTAGAGCCTTCGAGAGACCTTACATTGAGGCGAGTCAGCTGTTCATCAACACTACTAGCTGTCCACTCCTGGATATGGTTTATGGGTTTGGGGAAGACTCTGGCAGAGGTCACGCTATATCTAGTGGTTTTATCTTTAACTTAAGGAATATAACACTATTTGTGACCTAATCGTTGATTTTACTTAATGCTTTAGGTTTTCTTGACAGTTCACCGTTTACCGTTCACCGTTGACGGTTGATAGTACCATAAAATGATCACTTATGCCTACCATCGGATTACCAGTAATTAGTGTAATTAGTTATTAGTTATTTAGGGATCCGTGTAGGAATTGTGAGAATTTTTGTTCCCTACTCCCTACTCCCTACTCCCTACTCCCTACTCCCTATTCCCTATTCCCTGTTCCCTTTGCTATTGCACCATATTCCCATAGTCTGGGCGAGAGTTGGAAACGCCACTTTCACCCTTATTTCTCTAATTATTATTGCCCTAAGTTTAGGTCAAGCAGGTTGGTTTCGGTGGTTAGCGCTTCACATAGCTAATTGGGGATGTGGTCGTGGCCATTTGCTTTTCTCCTTAGTGATCCTAGTCGGGATGTTATTGAGCAATGTGTTTACTAACCTAGCCACGACCATAGTCTGGACAGCTGCTGTCATGGAAATTTTGCTGCTGCTTGGCTTTAGTGCCAAAGCTACTCTGGCATTTATGTTTACTAGTGGTTTTATTACCGATGCCGCTAGCTTGCTACTGCCGATGAGTAATCCAGTAAATCTGATTTATGTTGACTATTTACAGATTTCCTGGTTGCGCTATGTGATAGTGATGTTGCCCGTAACCGTTGCCACAATAGCGACTAGTATCATCATTCTCTGGTTCTATTTTGAACCCCAAATCCCCCTGACCTATAACCTTGCCCGTCTGCCACCACCTAATCGTGCGATTCGAGATTCCTTAATCTTTAAATTAAGTTTTCCTATTTTAGGACTACTCCTAATTGGCTACTTGTTCGCAAAAGCCCTAAATTTCCCCATTGCCTGGATTGCTGCTATGGCAGCTTTAGTGATGGTGGCATTAGCAGCACGTTCCTTTAACGGTCGGGCTAGTAGACTTAGCTATATCTTACAGCTAGCACGTCAACTGCCATGGCGAATTATTTTACTTATCCTAGTGCTGTTTCTATTCGGCATCGGTTTGGACAATCTGGGCATAACTACTCTGTTGAGCCAGCGGTTGGAAATCCTTTCTAATTGGGGACTCACCTTAGCCGCTAGTGGTAGTGGTTTCTTAGCTACATTTATTGCTAGCGTACTCAACAACTTTCCAACAGTACTGCTGAATGCTAAGGCAATTGAAAGCATTACGGATATTGATCCAGCTATAAAAGAAGTGATGATATACGGTAATTTAATTGGCTGCAACTTAGGAGCAAAAATTACTCCCTTAGGCAGTCTATCAACTCTGCTTTGGTTGAATGTCTTGGGTTTTAGAGGACTGCAAATCAGTTGGGTTTATTATATTCGCTTAACCTTCATGCTTACCATGCCAGTTTTATTTATCAGCTTGCTTAGTTTAGCAATATGGTTACCCTGGTTAATTGCTTGATTATATTTATGTTCACATCTTAACTAAAAATATAATAAACTAGAGATAGTAATTCAATGAGGTTTGTGACCAATGACAATGATTACTCAAAACTCTCCCAATCAAAAATTAAATCTAGTGTCATTGGAAGCATTTATTAAATTACCAGAAACCAAACCTGCTAGTGAGTACATTGATGGAAAAATTATTCAGAAACCAATGCCACAAGGAAAACACAGCACAATTCAAGGGGAATTGGTGACTACTATTAATCTAGTGGTGAAGCAAGAACGAATTGCTCGTGCTTTTCCAGAACTTCGGTGTACTTTTGGTGGACGTTCAATAGTTCCGGATGTATCTGTGTTTGTTTCCCAGAGAATTCCTCGTGATGACAATGGCGAAATTGCCAATGTTTTCCAGATAGCGCCTGATTGGACAATTGAGATTCTTTCACCTGACGAAAGTCAAACTAAGGTGACAAAAAATATTATCCATTGTTTAACCTATGGGACGGCAATGGGCTGGTTGATTGATCCAGAAGAGCAAACGGTTTTCGTTTATCGTCCAAAACAGCAGATGGAAGTATTTGATCAATCATCCGAGCAACTTTCTGTGCCATCCTTTGCTAGGGAGTTAAGCATTACTGTGGGCGATTTGTTTAGTTGGCTATTGGATTGAAGCGATAATGGTAGGGTGGGTAAAAAGCGTACGCCTATAAACTTAATGGAAAAACTCTATTACTTTTTGCCCACCCTACGACTAAACTGCTTTTCTGTAACAGGCTACTGGTGAGCATATCCCGTAAATTGCCTTTTGAAGGGAGATTTAAATCCTAAAACTATATCCTGTTGGGGAACTCCTGCTTCAACTAATTCATTAGCTACTCCCACTTCAGTGCCATCACTCTGAATCCAAATTTTATTATCTTTTATATCAATATGAATTAAGCTTCCGTATTCCCGTCGTTGTTCATACCAGCCCACTACCATCAGTAAATAATGATTGCGCTCACTATCAAAAATCATTTGAACTTCTGTCTGATCATCGTTAAGGTTGATAGCGTGGGTTTTCAGGATTTGTTGGACTAATTCATGATAGTTCAAGGTTTCCATGCCTTTCCGTAAACTTTGATGTATAATAGAATATATTTGGTGATAACCTAGCGATCTTTTTCCAGGGCTAACCGGACGGTGTTGTGAAAAATATCCTTGGCTGGCATAGACAGATGGGCAATTGGAAATTACTTAGGGTTTTTAAGGTTTATTATAACTGAGATCGATATAAAAAATTCCTCCCGCGCTCTACTGTAACGTCAGCATCAGGAGGAATTTCAGCGGAATTATTAAATTGAAACCATAGGGTAAGAGTTAAACCTTGTTTAACTCGTGTTGGTCACATTCGCTTACCCCAAAGTTAGCTATTTCCCTCTATAACTAAAACGATATCACCAGGGAGTTTGTGACATTTTTTTCAACTTAGAGTCCTGTTTTCAGAACTTCCGCCGCTAAAATCTGGGACCAGGTACAAACAGATTGGCCACTTTGAACTCAGCCGCACCCACTTCCTTCAGCGAGAACTGAATCGGGTAGGGACGGGAAACACCTTTACAAAAATCCGGTTTCAGGCGGATGAAGGTAGCAATGGGAGGCTGGGATTTTGCCAATATGGTTGTGAAGTCCTCTTTCTGCGTGCAGCCGTTGCTCGTCACTACGATCGTGACACCTTTTTCAGTAACTTGTATTCCATGCAATGGTTCTACCGTTGCTGCTAAAGCCGTGGGAGCTGTGACACAGAATACTGCGACTGCGGCAAATAGCAGGATGGCCAGACCGAGTGCTAGTCTTGACAGTGCTTTCTTCAACGGAAGAGCAGCTGGCTTGAAGCGGTTGAAT
The DNA here is from genome assembly GCF_982860115.1 of Moorena sp. NCBI lineage: Bacteria > Bacillati > Cyanobacteriota > Cyanophyceae > Coleofasciculales > Coleofasciculaceae > Moorena > Moorena sp. The sequence continues at coordinate 6,554 of NZ_CEYLVT010000180.1, read as the reverse complement.
GGTGTATTTAGCATGATGTTTGAATTATTGATTTTCCGAATTTTGGCCTGATGTTAAAGGGACAGGATGGTCGAGATTATGGAGACCCTCAAGTCTGCCATCCCCTTAAGGCCTGGTCAATTTGGATTGAGCACTCGAAAGACTGAACCATAGGGTCTCCTTGTGGCTTCTGCTTCCCGGAAATTCAGGAATACTCAGGTTTCCTGGCCGATCGAAATTTGGAAAAGAGTGGAGTTCGGGTCAAGAACTCCTGCGCCATCCGCGATTCTAAGAGCAGGGATATTTGATTGTCAATACAATATAAGATAATCAGAGATAATTACTCTTAAGTACCAAAATTAAGTACAAAAACTGATGCTTCGCTTTTTTACAGAAAAGTACCAACAAAAGCAGTTGCGATCGCATCCTTGTCAGAGCTATTCTAAACCTGAATAAAATAGGTTAACTCTTTATTATAACTTATTATTATCAATAATTGGCTATTTTAAGTAAAACGGCCTCAGTCCCTAGAAAAATGTACCTAACCTAAGTGAAAACCGTTATAGTTACTCGTTTATACTAGCGCTATAGTTAAGCGATGGAAAGTATATAGTCACTCAAGCAAGTTATCCTGCAGCGCTAGCTTACCTGACCTCTGCTGAAGTCTTAACTATCACCCTACCAGCCTTGCCAGCACCAAACACCTGAGCAGTCAAGTCTGAACAGCTCGACTGGGAGTTGGGTTGGTACTGAGCACAGTTGGTATTGCGAATAGAAGTACTCAACTTTCAGCACTTTCAGGAATTTCAGCAGGTATTTTTTCAGGACGTTCAGAAGCTATTTTTTCAGGATTTTCTGGACTTTCAGCCGTTTCAGCAGCTCTTTTTTCCGCCATTTCAGCAGCTCTTCTCTTAGCTTCCGCCAAAGCTTCCTGCTTATCTTCTTTCCGAACCTTGCAGAACCGTGGAGGCTGATCCATTGGGGGTGCCAATTCTTCTACAAACGCGAAGGCATTTTTGTGGGGAAGGAATCGGGCTTTGACCTGGATGAATTTTGGCTTGCCCTGCTCCTTGAGCTTAGGATTGAATCGGAATGGTTTGACCGAGGAGTCCCGCCAGAATAATGGACAGTGACCAGCTTTGAGTACCCGAGTTCTTTCTGTAGCCTGGTGAGTTTTGAGATAGTTCACTAATTGTTCACTGTGGTTCCTAAAGACTGACACACAGGGAACTTTACAAACAGGGATGAACTGCCACAATCCAGCCAAGATGAAATACCCATTGCCAATCGCTTCAGCCCAAGCATGGGGTCTGTCTTCCTGTAAAATCCCAATCACCTCAAACCGGATATCCTGGAATTTGTTCCGATCTGGGAAATGGATCGGCTTAGGATATACCACGAGGCGATGCTCTCGGTTTCCGGCCTCGATGTGCCCCTTGAGAATATCCAGCACATACCTTTTCCGGTTGTGCTTCAGCAGAAAAAAGAGTGGGTAAGCCTTACCCTGGATGGTAATGGTAGGAATTTTTTCAGACAAATCTACCTCACCAGTTATAACCCCAACAGCCATAAACTTTGGTTCTGATGGCTGAATTAATTCAATTGGTTGAGATGGTTTTACTAATTTTTTGGGAATTTCTGGTTTTTTGATTAGTGTTAGAATTTCTGACATAATTAAGCGTGATTGTTTATGTTCTTAACAAAAGACATCTAAAGAAATCTAGGAGATAGATCGAATAGGTTACCTGGCCACTGCAAAACGAAAATAGAGACGATACAACTGATAGCTTGGCTTCGCCTGATTGCCATCGAGTGTCACCAAACCCATACTTTCTATAGGTGCGCTCTTACCATTAAGGATTAAATTCGCGCTTTGGTGCGTTTTCCGTGATGGCGAACGCGCCCCGCGTGACCTACGGTCAAGGGATTGATCGCCATCACGGGTCGAACCTTCTAGTGTAGGTGCCGCTTGCAAGAACTTCTTTTATGTTATCTCTCTGACGAGAAAGGTGATAAAGGCCAAGGCTGACCAGATCAGGATATCCTCCTCCCATGGCTATTAGTCCAATTGGGTTTGACTGCTATTAGTCCAATCAATACCATAGTGCTGCCCTAAATTCTGCCCCTGCTTTGGTCTAAGCGGCTTTGGGAGCTTATTAGACTTCGCCGGAGTTGTCAGGGGAAAGGGGAAAGGGGAAAGGGATTAGATTTGAGTCTACCCCAAACCTGTTGATGCCAAAATCCCAGTATGAACAATAGGTCTTGGGCAATAGGTCTTGATCAACCTCAGTTTTATGTAAGAAATTGGCTGGTGTTTTGAGAAGATAGGATACAGAATTAAGAATTCAGGAGAATAATTCAGACGTTATTGGGAGAATACATAGCTTAATTGCCCATTAAACTCTGATTAATTCCAAATTAACTATAAAATTCAGTTATTATGGCTACTGACTCCTGACTCGAACCTCCTGACTCCTGGATAAAGTTGGTGATGTGGAACTCAGGTTGGGCAAGACTAGGATACTCGAAAACCACCTGGACTTAATTCACAAGATTTTTACTTTTTTTTCACAATTCACCAAATGTTCACATTTAGTTTAAAAAAGCTTTCCAAAAATTTGGCTAGTCTTCATGATAAATTTATGAAAATTCTACTGATTTTTTCATATCCTTACTTATATAACCTAACTGGGTTGTTTTTACAGCACCTTTGAACGGCACAGGAAGCTGCAAACAGCGAGTCAATCCCAAATGGACTAGTTTGGGATTGACTCGTAATTATCACTATTAGCCACTGCATCAAGAGGAATTGCTACAACCCACACTCACCTCAACCAGGTTTTGTAGCAATAATAGTGCGGTGACGAGGAGTGGTGGCAACCGTGGTCTGATAGTCAAAACCAACTTTAATCATCGCCCCTTCTACATTAAAGCTGTAGTAGTCATCCATCCAAGGTTCTGTGCTTTTCATCAACACAAACAGTGCAGGGGGCAGATTCTGGATGGCTGGGGAGGCAGGATTCTGGTCTAAAACACCAAGGCAGCCACCAGGTCGTAGAATCCGCAGCGCTTCCGAAAAAATTTCCTCTGTTGCTTGGTGCGGTAGTTCATGAAGAACCAACTGTAAGGTGACCACATCAAAGGAATTGTCTGGTAAACCGGTGTCCTCTCCTTTGCCATGGATCCATTCTGATATTTCTGCTGTCTCATCCATGGTCTTGGCCACAGCCAGCATATAAGGGGATAAGTCTAACCCAACGGTGCGGATTTTGCCCTTTTTAATGCTGGAGTAGTAGCGGTGTAGCGTAATGGTAGATATTCCAACGGAGCAGCCAATATCTAGGATATCTGTGACTATCTCGGGATTATACTCTCGTAGTACTTGATGAAAACTACTTCGTAATCGCTCTTGTGCTGAAAGCCAAGTAAGTTTTTCGTCGCGCCAAATCCTCAACCCCATAGCCTGGGTAGCACTGGCAGCTTCAAAGGCAGCTTCCCAGCATAGGTTTCCCTGGTCATAAGCATGGAAAGGGACTTTGTAGTAGTCTGGGTAGACCAGGCTAGGGTTAGTAATCTCCGATAGTAAGGTTTTCGCTCCTGATTTTTCTAACTCCTGGTAGTTTTTCCGCCACTCAATCCCATTTTTTTCTGCGGTTTTAATTAGCACCTGCCTGGCTTGGTGTTGCATCACCTTGTAGATCGGCTTGGTGTCGATCAACAGATTAACGAACCGGGAGAGTAAGTCATCCCCCGCCCAGTCTGGTTTGAGCTTGTCCTTCATCAGTATTCAAAAATTATCCCAATGATTAGCTCATCTAATTATTTCATAGCGGTATGATTGCGCGGTATTATTGCTCTGCCCCAGCACCGATTTCAGTTAAAGTAACTATACAGTGGGGTCAACGATAATGAAGTATTGACTCTCCCCGCTTTAAAAAGACGGGGATTAGTTAAGAGTCCATAAAAGAACTCTTACAGGCGTAGTCAAAGCGCCCCTACTGAGTTCTGCCAATTTAATTTTGACAGTTCCCGCTACTTTTTTAAGAGAAAATTAGGCTTTCCGGGTACTACCACAATTGTCAGTACGATACGCTCTGCGATCTGCAATTATTTACCCGTTCACAAGAGGATTAACGCAATGCAATCATTGAGGGTCGGTATTTCTCCGGTACTAGAATCGCTTCATCACGTAGGCGTTTATCCTTACTCACTTGTTCATTATACCACGGCAGGTGATCAATCCCTCACCTGCCGTGTCGCGTTTACACCCCGGATTAAAATCACGGGGCTACCACGCTCCCGCGTTCTTCCGTGTGGGAGTTGACGTTTATTCCTAGCTAAAAATAGAATTAATGACTAATGATTCTTAACCACCCAAAATCCCAAGTGGACAAAAGCTGGAGTAGTTGGGTCATAGTTCTATTACTGCTGGTGTGGATAGCGATCGCAGCAGGTTTACGGTTTACCTATCTGGCCGGAAAACCCCCCTGGTCAGATGAATTTGCCACCCTAGTGTTTAGCCTGGGCAATAGTTTTCGGAGCGTACCCCTGGATCAGGTGATTACGTCAGATACCCTCTTAGCTCCCCTCAAACCAAACTCTAGTACTAGCATCAATTCCGTTATTAATAACCTGATCACAGAGAGTAATCACCCACCACTGTACTTCGTCCTAACCCATCTGTGGCTGAAGCTGTTTCCAGGCCATGGGGAATTGGTATCCCTGTGGGTAGCGCGATCTTGGAGTGTGCTACTGGGAGTGATTTCCATTCCAGCCATGTTTGGATTAGGTTGGTTAGGGTTTCGATCTTGCCTGGTGGGTCACTTCGCAGCAGCACTGATGGCTGTGTCACCCTATGGTATCTATCTGGCCCAAGAAGCTCGACACTACACTCTAGGGATTCTATTAGTTATCGCTTCAGTCAGTTGTTTGGTGTACGCTACGCGATCGCTTCAACAGCAGACTCCCTTGCCGATTTACATAGCATTAATCTGGGTTATTGTCAATAGCTTGGGCATAGCTGTCCATTACTTTTTTGTCCTGGTGATCGCAGCTGTGGGACTGGTAATGCTTGGGTTGCGGATTGGGTCAGGGGGTTCAGTGTTTTCTTGGAAGTACTGGTGGCGAATTTACGCAGTGGCCCTCGGAACATTAATGGGAGTCTTAGTTTGGCTGCCAATTTTGCCACGCCCCTCCAGTAATCGTTTGACAGAGTGGGTTCACCAAGACACAACCCTCAGCAATTTGCTCGAACCTGTAGCTAGACTCTTGTCTTGGCTGATCACCATGGTAGTGATGCTGCCAGTAGAAGGGCAATCCCTACCAATTATGGTCGCCTCTGGACTAGTAACAGTAATATTGGTGCTCTTGATCGTGCAACTGTTGCGTCGAGGACTCAGAATTCAGAGCTTACACTCCCAGACTAAGTTCATGACTCAGATTTTGGGCGGTTTCGTGGTGGGAGCGATCGCATTATTCTTATTAATCACTTACGGTCTTGGGATTGATTTGACCTTAGCCGCTCGTTACCAGTTTGTCTACTTCCCCATCGTAATTATCTTACTAGCAGCAAGCTTTGGCAGTTGTTGGAGAGCTGCCCAAGGGAAAGATCAGCAATGGGTAGCACTAATCCTGTTGATGGGATTGGTAGGTGGAGTCATAGTCGCATCCCATGTCAGTTACCAAAAAGCCGATCGACCCGATCTTGCGATCGCTAAAATGTTAGAGATTAGTGATTCCCAGCCTCAATCCCTTCCAGTCCTGATTGCCACAGTTCACAAAAGCCATGAACAAACAGGAGAAATCATGGGCTTAGCGTGGGAATTGAACCGTCGCCAAGTCGTTGATGCTGCCATTAATTCACCCCAGTTTCTCTTAGCACATAAAGACACCGACCCAAGGGTGGCTACAGAAACCCTGCAAAAAACTCTGGCTCAACTCCCCAAACCTTTAGAATTGTGGGTAGTCAATTTTTCGGCCTCTGTTGAGTTAAAAGCCCAAGGTTGTATTAAGGATCAACAATCTATATCTAAAGTCCCTGGTTATCGATTTCGACGGTATTACTGTCAGAACTATAGGGCTGGAGCCAGCGAATAAGCGAGAGTGGTAAGCATTCAGCATTCAGCATTCAGCATTCAGCATTCAGCATTCAGCTTATGTGCTACGCACACGCTACTTGAGGTGCTATCAGTCGTTGGCCAACGGCTGACTGACGGCTGACGCCTGACGCCTGACGCCTGAATGCTTACGTGTGGGGATAGGGTGGAGAGGGGAGATCTAAGAAGTAGTTTTCGATAATTTGCTATAGTTAGAGAGATTTTTGCTTATTTTTATCCTACTTTATGCACAGACATCAGCAATTTTGCTAAACCATTATTACTAGATTCAACACTTAATCTTTAATACTTAGTACTTAATGCTTAATCTTTAATACTTAATCTTTAATACTTAATGCTTAATCCTTAATGCTTAATCTTTAATACTTAATACTTAATACTTAATACTTAATCTTTAATAATCTCTGTTCCCTGTTCCCTGTTCCCTGTTCCCTGTTCCCTGTTCCCTGTTCCCTGTTC
>NZ_CEYLVT010000179.1:0-15691 GCF_982860115.1 Moorena sp. | reverse complement strand
ATAGCTGATAACTGATAGCTGATAGCTGATAGCTGATAACTGATAGCTGATAGCTGATAGCTGATAACTCCATCCCAATTCCCAATTCCCGATTCCCGATTCCCGATTCCCGATTCCCGATTCCCTGTTCAACACTTCTGCCATTAGCCATTACCCAATGACAAATGACAAATGCTTGCCCAAGGTTTCAGTAGTTGTACCAATCTACAACGGTGAAGCAGATTTACCAGAGTTAGTCCGTTGTTTACAGGCACAGACCTATCCCACTGACCAAGTAGAGTATCTGTTAGTGGATAACAATAGCAGCGATCGCACTGCCTCACTCATCCAAACTGCTGTTACTGAGGGAGCATCTGAGGGCATAACCTTCCACTACATCCTAGAAGACCAGATTCAAAGCTCCTATGCCGCCCGTAACAAAGGAATTCGAGCAGCTAAGGGGGAAATAATTGCTTTTACTGATGCAGACTGTCGTCCCCAACCCCATTGGTTAACTGACCTGGTCTCACCCTTTGCTAACCTTAGTATTGGTATTGTTGCTGGTCAAATCATCGGGTTGCCTGGTAAAACCTGGCTAGAAAAACACGCTGAGTACCATAATGTTCTATCTCAGGAACATACCTTAAACAATTCTTATTGTCCCTACGGTCAAACCGCTAACCTAGCAATCCGACGGCAAGCATTCGAGGAAGTAGGATTGTTCCGTCCTTACCTGACTACTGGTGGTGATGCTGATATCTGCTGGCGGATTCAAAAGCAAAGCAACTGGCAGTTACACCTTGCCCCAACTGCCATAGTGGAGCACCGACACCGTTCCACCTTTCGGGAGTATCACAGTCAATGGCATCGGTATGGTCGGTCTAACCGTTACTTACATCAGCTCCATGGTGTGCCCTTAATGCGGGATATTTCACTAAAGGAATATCTGTATCGGATCAGTCGTTGGTTGCTCAAAGAACTACCGCGCAATAGTATTAATGCGATCGCAGGCAAAACCGATCCCATTGAGTTAATGAGCACACCGATTGGTCTGTTTGGAACTTGGGCAAGGACAAAGGGACAACAAGAAGCCCGGCTGCCAGACAAAGCTGATCAGATAGAGTGGCTTTCCCCTGGAAGCTGATAGCTACATCCTGATTCCCGATGCCCGATTCCCGATTAATCACAAATCACTTACTATAAGTAAATTACGCTACATTGGGCTACACTACGCTACACTAAGGGTAGTACGGGTTAAAAAACTACCGATGTCAGCAAAACTCTTAAAAGAAGTAGGGGTTAAGGAATTAGCGATGTCAGCAAAACTCTTATTGGTAGACGACGAACCAGGAGTAAGGGAAGCAGTCAAAGAATATTTGACAGAATTTGGTTTTACCGTACAGGTTGCCAGCAATGCTAATGATGCTTGGCAGATGTTACAGCAGAACACACCCGAACTAGTAATTTCTGACATCATGATGCCTAAAGTAGATGGGTATCAATTCCTACAGCAGCTTCGAGATGACCCCCGTTTTAAAGCACTGCCAGTAGTGTTTCTGACAGCCCGTGGCATGACCTCAGATCGAATACAGGGTTATCAGGCCGGTTGTGATGCTTACCTACCGAAGCCCTTTGATCCAGATGAATTAGTCGCTATTGTTAAAAACCTCTTGGATCGTCGCGCTGCTAACTCTGAAGATAGTGTAGGTAGTACAGAGCTTGAAAAAATAGCTAAGCAGGTGGCTGAAATCCGGGCAATGTTAGACCAGAAGCATGGGATTGTCCAAACTCCTCCACCCTTGCGTATTGATTTTACAGCTAGAGAGCAGAGTGTGTTAGATTTGGTTGCCCAAGGGCTAATGAATAAAGAAATTGCCCGACGTTTAGAGACTAGCGTTCGTAATGTTGAGAAGTACGTTAGTCGTTTGTTTAGTAAAACCGGAACTAATAGCCGTACCGAGTTAGTTCGCTATGCTTTGGAACATGGTTTAACTAAGTGAAGGTTTAGCCTATCCTTAGGAACAGTACAAACAGGATTGTCCATCGTGGGATGGAGTTAACTGCGCTTCGGAATTTGCGATCGCAAATCGTTTAGCTAACCCGCGAGAAGCCCCGCGCCCTACTTGATAAAGTGGGCGTCGGGATGATAGCGGGGCAATGGAGTGAAACGTAATTGCCAACTAAGACTATTTTGGCTCAGGGAAACGAGCTATTAGGCTTCTAAGCAGTTCAGAACAGGTCATCCCTCTGCGATTGACCTTTGGTCACGCTACGCGAACAGCTTCCTGTTTTAGCTGTTTCTTTTCAAAATTATTCAGCCTAATCATTAAATTTTTATCTTTAATTTTGCCTTGATATATGTAAATACAAGTGTTATTTTGATGATAGGTCGAAAAACAGGAGATGGCAATAATGAGGACAGCTTATCAATACCGCTTAAGATTAACCAAGTCACAAGAAGCAGAAGTAGAGAAATGGCTTGACATGCTTAGGTGTCAATACAACTACTTACTAGCTGACAGATTCAACTGGTATGAGCAAAATCGCTGTTCTCTCAATTCTTGCCCTCTTGTTTGCCACTTGCCAGAACTGAGAAGCAATCCTGATTACTTTTCCCAGAAAAAAACTTTACCTCAATTAAAGAAAGATAGACCCTGGTATGCTTCAGTGCAGTCTCAAGTTCTCCAAGACTGCGTCAAAAGAGTAGATCTGGCTTTTAAGCGGTTCTTAAAAGGAGATATCAACGGAAAGAAGAGCGGGAGACCTCGTTTCAAGGGAAAGAATAGATACAAATCATTCACTTTCCCTTCTTTGGGTAAAACTCCTATAACTGGCAATGTCTTGACTCTTCCAAAATTTGGCAAGGTTAAGATGATCTATCATCGACCCATTCCAGAAGGATTTAAGATCAAGACAGCTACCATTACCCGGAAAGCTGACGGTTATTACGTCACGCTGTCTATCCAAGATGATACCGTACCGGAAATTATCCCCATAGATAAGGTGGCTAACCCTGTCGGGATAGACATGGGACTTAAATCTTTCCTGGTAAAGTCTGATGGTTCAGAGGTACCTATCCCCCAATACTATCGGAAAGCTCACAAACGATTAAAGAAAATCCAGAAAACTGTCAGCAGATCAAAGAAAGGAAGTAATAATAGGAAGAAAGCTGTTGGTAAGTTAGGAAAAGCTCACAAAAAAGTAGCGGACACTCGAAAAGACTTTCATTTTAAAACGGCAAAAGAGCTACTAGACAACCACGATCTAGTAGCTCATGAGAAACTCAACATTAAAGGTTTAGCCAAAACTAAATTAGCTAAATCTGTATTAGATGCTGGTTGGGGGCAATTCCTGTCTATTTTGTCAGTCAAAGCCGAAAATGCTGGACTGATCGCAAAAGCAGTGAACCCCAGAAATACCAGCCAAAACTGTTCCAATTGTGGGGTAAAAGTTCCTAAAAAATTAAAAGACCGCATTCATTCTTGTCTTCACTGTGGATATACAGCCGATCGTGACGTGAATGCGGCAATAAACATATTAAATTTGGCGGTGGGACGTCCCGCTAGTAATAAAGCTTGCCGAGTAACCGAACCGTGGGGTGGTGTTGGCAAGAAGCCCGCTTTGTCCCGTTAGGGCAACGTCGGGAGTACGTCACGAGTGTTGAGGAATCTAAGCTAAAATAACTCAATACAAATCTAGACAGAGCGAGACAAGAATGACTCCACAAAAATCCTTGGCCACATCAGCCCAGGCTGCGTATGATCTTGTGGGTAAGTACAACCAGGATCAGATTAACGGTTTTGATGAAGACTTTTTGACATCGTTTGTTGAGCTTCTAGACCTGGAAAATGCTGAGAACGTACTTGACGCAATGGGCGGAGATGGAAACCTCACCTGTCGCATGATCAACTACTGTTTAGATCGTAACATTAATGTTCCGTTAATCACCTTACTTGAATATTCCTCAGTCCAGACCGAGCTTGCACGCACTGCTATTGATTCGGATCAAGTTGGGATCATCCATGGGGATGTGCTCTCTATGACAGACTTAAAGTCTGGTGAAAAGCTACCTGAAAATTCCTTTGATCGGGTTGTGATCAAGAGCGGTACCCACGAAATTCCCCTCGACAAACAACATCAGCTCTACAGCAGTGTCTTTCAAGCACTCAAACCCGGTGGATTATTTATAAATCTCGGCTTTGTTTTTGATGATGTCCAGGAACGAGATGAATTTCTAGAGATTACGAAAGTTAAGGAACGCCTGGTTGGTGCAATGGATGCCGTTGCCAATCGCTATTTTCTGATGCGCGAGGAATTGTATAGATTTTTCGATCTAGCTGGTTTCAAAGAGGCTAAAGGACACAGGTTCTTTGAGTATGTTATCCGCTCAGAGATTGTTGAGAAAGAATATTTCTCAGAGCCAAAATTGAACAACGCGATGGTTGAACTCCGGGCTGCCCAAGAGCGAGCCACGACACTGCGGAACCATGGACGTATATTATTAGAGGCAAATCGCAGTACCATGCGTCTTCCTGGAGAAATAACCATTGCGGTCAAGCCCCAGTAGCAGAGCACTCAGAGTGTCAATTAAATGGTGTACCATACTCCCGTAGTTATACGCTTTTTCTAATGGGAGGTTAAATGTGCTTGATATAGAACAGGATGCTCGCTAGTGGATAATGAACGAATTGTATGGGATGAAAACTATCCCAGCGAATCAAGACTATGAGGCTTTGATCAAAGCAGTCCTGATTTGTACTAAGGGAGATGGAGTACTAGCACCAGAAGAAAGAGATTGGGTTGCTGGTCGTGCAGCGGCTTATCACAATCCTGGATATGAATTAGCCAAAACCTATGAGGCAAATGAAGATTTGCTTGATGTTTTAAATCAGTCACCTACTCAAGGTAGCAATCCTCTATTAATTGTTTATATTGCCATTCAGGCTTGTGCTGCCGATTGTGGTTATTTTTGGGATTACCTTGGGGACCTGCAGTGTCTACTTATTTGTAATTACCAATGGAGATGAAAAAATTCAATTAGACCCCTCAAATCCTTGAAATCTCCTTCTCTTTTTCTTTACCAAACCTCTCTACAATACCAACTTCTGCACCGCCCCTCGCTTCGCCTCCTGACCCCGTCGGTGATAAGTCCTAATCAATGACAACAGCAAATTGAGCCACACCATAGTGATTTTGCCATGGGATTATTGACCCCTGGTATGCTATGACTCTCAGGTCAGCAATGGCCAAGGCTCTAATCAGCCTCAAGCCTCATAAATGGCTCGATTGTCAGCGCCCCTTGAACGCTCTATCCCCTCTACAGCAAACATTAGAGCCTTGTTGTGATCCTTAAACAACTTTGCCTTAAATCCTATGCCCTTGGCCTAAAGAGTAAACTAGAACACACTTCAGTCAGTATTAACTTAAGTAAAGTTACGTTAAGAGACTTTGCATTTTCTTATCAAGCTTGGCAAAAGTTTGTTATCGTTCATTATCGGCATACATAACTTTAAGAAAGGACAACAGACATGAAGACTTCTCAAACTCCCAACCATTTGGGTCAATCAGTGGCTTTAGGTCTTGTTTTGGTGGTAGCCAGTGTTGGTATTTTCATCCTGATGATGGTTCAAAGTGGTGCTTTGCAGTCTTAATATTCGTTATCGATCAGGCTTGCCATCCCTGGTTCAACTTTCCATGAAACTCAAAAAGCCCACCTATAGCCCTATAGGTGGGTCATAAAAAAGACATCTACTATATATATCTAAAAGAGGATTGTTAAGTTATATAAATTTAACCTTCACATCCTCCAACAACACTAACCCTTCCGGTCTAGGCCGGAAGGGTTATTATCATAAGTTGACCAGAAGCAACCGCGTAGCTTAACAAAACTTAACCAAAATTTATCCCGGTTAACCCTTCCCGAATAGGGGGTGTTCATGGTAAAACTCATCAGTAAGTGAACCATCCCAAAAGTACACTAACCTGATGACTATGAAAACATTGACCTTGCTACAGCAAACTTTGTTCCTCCTTCTTAGCTTATTTTTTTCCGTAGTGGCAACCCCACTGCCAGAAATTGCTCAAGCAATGCCAACTCTGGTATCTAGCCGACAACAGTATAATCCACAGCTCAATGACCTTCTCCATCAAGCACGAGAGTTTGTAGATGCGGGTGACTATGAGGAAGCGGTTGCGGTTTATAAAGAAGCAGCTGAGCTGGAACAGGGAAACCCTAAGATTTTTTCGGGAATTGGCTATTTAAAGGCAACTCTGGGCAAATTCCAAGACGCTGCCGCCGCTTACAAAAAAGCGATCGCACTTGAGCCAGAAAATGCTAATTTCCATTACGCACTGGGTTACAGTCTCGCCAATGCTGGGGACAATGCTGGTGCTGCTACGGCCTATCGTCGTGCCACTAAACTAAGCCGAGAGAATATTAACGCCTATTTTGGTTTGGCCATTACCCTGCTACGTCAAAAGGACTATCAAGGCGCTATAGAAACCTATGAAAAAATCCTGGAAATTGAGCCAGACAATCTAACAGTATACCAGTTAATCGGTGCAGCGTGGTTAGAGCAGGAAAATGCTGAAGAAGCCATTAAAGTGTTCCAAAAAGCAGCGGAAATTGCTCCGAACGAAACCCGTATCCAACTAAATTTGGGCACAGCTTGGTTGATTCATGGAGATGAGATGGCTGGACTGGCGGCTTTTGAAAAAGCGGTGAGATTAGCCCCTCGTAATCCTGACATTCACCTCCAGATCGGTCAAATTCTCGAATCAAAAGGGAATTTATCCAGTGCCCTCAAAGCATTTCGTCGAGCAGCTTCTGCCCAACCTGATTTAGTACAAGCACAGGAGTACATCGGGAAAATTCTTCTAGCCCAAGAACAATACGTACCAGCAGTAGTAACCTATAGACGTTTGATTGAACTGGCTCCGGAAAATGCCCAAGCTCACTATAACCTAGGAGTAGCCTTAAAAAAACGTTCTCGCGTCACCGAAGCTCTCACTGCTATCGAAAAAGCCCTAGAACTTTACCAGAGTCAACGGGATAACGAAGGGATTGAGCAGACCGAGTCTCTGCTGAAGCAACTGCAAGAGTTCCTTTAATGATCAGCACAGATCCAAATCGTTTGGATCTATCCCTTTCGCTTTTAATTGCGACCGCAAGGTTTTCATACGACTTCTTTCTTGCGCCAAGGTTTTTTGAGCTTGGTTTAAAGCTTCCTATGCTTTCTCTAAAGCTTCCTCCCCTTGCTCTGCCCGTTGGCGCTCCTGTTCTGCCTGTTGTTGAGCCCTATCTTTGAGCTCACTAATTTCCAAATAGCTAGCAAAGCGATGCTGCGCGGTCTTGGGGAGGCAGTGCCTTCACGCGGGGGTTCCCCCCATGAGCAACTGCCGTGGTTTCCCCCACTCGCGCTTTGCATCAAGACACCGCTGTCCATTCTGAGCTGATAAACCTATTTTATCTAAACTAAAATTTTTATATGGGTTGTAAACAAAATAATTGCTATAAAAGGCAAAAGGCAAGAAGCAAAAAGCAAGAGACGCAAGAGCTAGGAAATTTTATTAAAGACTAAAAAAAGACCTGATAAGTTTACATCTCATTTATAAACCCTATACCAACCATTTCAGAGCTCAAAAACCGAAAGTATCAATCCGCACTACTTCGGTAAATTTTTGTTAAAAATAACCGAAAACTTTCATAAACTGCCTGACTTTCCCTTAAAAATAATCTAGAGCGTCAAGTTCTTTGACTAGTTATAGGTACTTTCAGACAACTAGCTAGTTGTGCAGCGGCAAAAGATGACTAATCGGCAAAGTAAGCCCTCAACCAAAGGGCTAGGGATATTGCGCTTAAGTGAAAAAGCCCTAACCCTAATCGGATGGTTGGTGATGGCTTTTTCTGGGAACTATGCCCTAGCCCAGATTACCCCTGATCAAACTTTGGGTAATGAATCGTCAGTGGTAACACCAAATCTAACTATCAGGGGAGAGCCAGGGGACTTGATTGAAGGGGGAGCAGCCCGAGGTAGTAACCTGTTCCACAGCTTTCAAGATTTTAATGTTGGTCAGCTACAGCGGGTTTACTTTGCCAATCCAGCCGGAATCGATAACATTCTGTCTCGGGTGACCGGGAGTAATATCTCCAACATTCTAGGCACTCTTGGTGTCGATGGTGGAGCGAATCTGTTTTTACTCAATCCCAATGGCATTGTGTTTGGCCAGAATGCCAGGTTGGATGTGGCAGGTTCCTTTTTCGCCAGTACAGCCAATAGTTTAGTGTTCAACAACGGTACAGAATTCAGTGCTACCAATCCACAAGCCCCCCCTTTATTGAATATTACTATTACTCCGGGATTGCAGTATGGCTTGAATCACCCCAAACCCAACACTACAATCACGAACGCTGGTTATTTAGTAGTGGGGCAAGACCTAACCCTAGCTGCTGGCAATCTTGACCTACAAGGTCAACTAATTGCTGGGGGAAATTTGACACTCAATGGAGTTGATACAGTTCAAATAAGGGATAGTATCGGGCAAGCATTTATTGCCGCTGCTGGCGGTAAGTTATTGATTCAGGGCAATCAAGGGGTGGATATATTTGCCTTGAACCATCCAGACAGTGGTCTTTTTTCCGGTGGGGATCTGGTTTTGCGGTCACAAAATACCGTCGCAGGTGATGCCCACTATTGGACTGGTGGCAGTTTCCGGATTGAACAGCTCGATGGCAGTCTCGGAGATTTATTTAGTCCTGATGACCCGATTATTCGCTCAGTTGGGGATGTTAGTTTCAACAGCTATGTAGGAACCTCCCTACATATCGTGGCAGGGGGAGCAGTAGATATCGGTTTTGTGATCATTACAGGTAATGAAACAGGTACAGAAGGAATAGACTTTATTTCCGAAGCCATTACCTTATCTAATGGCACAGTGGTGGATATTAACGGTCAGGCTGAACCGACTCTTGATATTCGTGCTGGAGTAGAGCCAACTGAAGTTGGTATCCCTGGACTGACAGGCAACCGATTATTTGGTGACTTTTTCATTGACTTTGATACACCAATTATTCCTAATTTATTTGACATACCAACTATTACCAATACTGCTACGAGTGCAGATATTAAAATTGGCACCATCGCTTTTGCTAATGTCAATGTATTTAACTTGAACATATCTCCCAATGATCTGTTGGCAGGAAAGGTTTTGCTCACCAATCAGTACAAACCTAATCCTTCACTAGCAGGAGATATTGAAGTTTCAGCGACTCTAGGTTCGTTAGCGCCAACTCTGGCAAATCTAGCCATTCAGAACGGTGAAGTATCCAAGGGAGGGTCAGTTACTATTGATTCTCGCGGTAGCATTACTCTCAACGGTATAGTTAATACCATTGCTATTCCAAGTAACGATCCGTCTAACCCTTTCTCTGGCAATGGCGGTGATGTCACGTTTTTGGCAGATAATAACATCACCCTCAATCCAGGTTCTTTAATTGTTTCTGCTGGAATAGAGGGAGGTAAGATCACCCTCAACAGTGGTAGCAACTTTTTGCTTGATGACGCTGGTGTTCTTAGCGCTACAACTGGAGCAGGTGTAGGAGGAAATTTAATTGTCAATGCCTCTGAGTCAGTGACATTAATTAATAGAGAAGGGTTAGCCTTCAGCAATTTCGTAAAATTGCTCAACGACTTGAGCAATTCTGACAACGAATTTACCAATTCAGAACCCCTACAACTGATCCTCCAAGAAGTTTTGAATGGGTCTGGCTTGGCAAGCATTACAAGTGGACCAGGGCATGCTGGGGACTTAACCATTAAAACTGGAACCTTGAGTATCCAAAACCAAGCCCAAAACCAAGAATCAGAGAATAGTCAAGCTGGAGCTACTACAGCTATTACAAGAGATTTTACTCCCAACACTGGAGCTACTACAGCTACGACAATAAATAGTACTGGCAACAGTGGACATTTAATTGTTAACGCTGAGTCGGTGGAAATTGTGGGTAACGAAACGGGTCCATTTATCCCTACTCCTAACGAAGAGTTAGCCTCCGCTATCAGAGAGATTTTCACAGGGTTGACGACTGCTACTGAAGGTACTGGAAAGGGAGGGGACTTAACCATTAATACCCAACGTTTAACACTTAAGGATGGAGCTGGAGTAGCCGCAGGAACTGTTGCCACAAGTCTAGAAAAAGCAGGGGCTGGGGGAAAGTTAACCATAAATGCCACTGAGTCAGTGACATTGTCGGGAAAAGCTACCTTGGCTACCGGTACCTTGAACTCAGGTAATGCCGGTAAGTTGGAGGTCAAAACATCTACATTGACTCTCCGGGATGGAGCGGTGATTGCTGCTGATACCACTGGTTCAGGGAATGCTGGGGCATTAACCATTAACACCGGGAAACTGTTAGTAAGTGATGGCTCCAGAATTGGCGCAGCAACCGGAAATAGTGGTACGGGAGCCGATATAACAGTCATGGCTTCAGACTTGGTAGAGTTAGTTGGCACTGCTATGGATGATCAGAATAATGTAGTTCCAAGTGGTATATTCGCTAACTCTCAATTCATTAACGATGAAAGAAATAAACTTGGTAATGCTGGAAGCATTAACATTTATACAAAAACGTTGATTGTCCGGGATGGGGCAGTTGTATCGAGTTCTACTGAAGGCGCTGGGGCTGGTGGAACGATCACGATTACTACCCCAGACCTGACACTCCAGGATGAAGGGCAGATTTCTGCATCTACCTCTGGTACAGGAACTTCTGGAAGCATTGTTGTTGAGAATGCTGACTCTGTCGAGCTTGCCAACAACAGCTCAATTTCAACGGAGGTAAAGGCTGGTGCAGAGGTAAACCCTAGCCCAGGGCAGGAAGTGGGTAGGATTAATATTCAAACGCGATCGCTTTCTTTAACCAATGACTCTCAAATAACTGCCAGCACCTCTGGGGAAGGGGATGCCGGTAGTATCGTTATACAAGAGGCTCAACAGGTTAACCTTAATCGGAATAGTTCCATTTCCACCGCAGTAAATACTGAAGCAGAGGGAAATGGTGGCAATGTCGATATTGAAACCAAGTCTCTATCCCTAGATCACACCTCGAAAATTGAAGCGAGTACTGCCGGTACCGGAGATGCCGGTAGTATCACCATCCCAGATGCCGAGGAGGTTGACCTTGATCGGAATAGTTCCATATCCACAGCAGTAAACCCTGGTGCAGTTGGCAATGGTGGCAATGTCGATATTAAAACGCGATCGCTTACCTTAACCAATGAATCTGAAATAACTTCCAGCACTGCTGGTGATGGAGATGCCGGTAACATCACCCTTCGGGCTGAGCAAGTGACCATCGAGGAAGGCTCACAGGTATCAGCCACTACTTCCACGGTTACCGATACTGACCGGGGCAAGGGTGGCAACATTAAAATCATCGAGGCCAATCGGTTTGAGGCTACTGACGGTGGGAACGTCAGAACCACCACCGAAGGTACTGAACAGGCTGGTGATATTACTCTGGAAGTACGTGATGATATTACTCTAGCTGGAGCTGAAAGTGGGTTGTTTGCCAACACCACCTCGGGTTCTAGCGGCAACGGTGGCAATATTTTCGTTGACCCCAGAACTGTAACTATTCGGGATGGAGCCAAGATAGCTGTAGATAGCCAAGGCCAGGGAAAAGGGGGCAGTATTACCCTTGAGGCAGGCACACTCACCCTTAATAATAAAGCAGAGCTATCCGCAGAAACAGCTAGCAACCAAGGGGGCAATATTACCTTGACCATTGACGAGTTGTTGTTCTTGCGACGCAACAGTAAAATCTCCACTACCGCAGGCACTGCTCAAGCTGGTGGAGACGGCGGCAATATTACGATTAAAGCTCCCTTTATCCTAGGCATTCGTCAAGAAAATAGCGACATTACTGCTAATGCTTTTGAAGGCAATGGCGGCAATATCACCATCAACACCCAAGGTATCATTGGACTAGAGTTCCGAGAAAAGCTCACCCCCCTCAGTGACATTACCGCTAGCTCTGAGTTTGGTGTAGATGGTACCGTCAACATCAATGCACCTCAAATTGACCCCAGCCAAGGGTTGTCGGAATTGCCAACCGATGTCATTGACCGCTCTAAACTAATTGAAAGAAACCTCTGTGCTGCGGGTCAGAGCAGTGAATTTACTGCCACAGGTCGTGGTGGCTTACCGATTTCTCCCAAGGAAATCCTAAGCCCCAATGCTACCTGGGACGATTCCCGTATTACTGAGCAACCTCAAACTAGGATCAGAAAAGATCGGTCAAGGTCAAGGCAGCATCAGCAACCTCAAACTAGGATCACGAAACGTCGGTTAAGGTCAAGGCAGCATCAACTACAGACTAATCAACCACAGACCAAGAACCCTAAACCCAAACAAATTGTAGAAGCCCAAGGCTGGGTTATCGGTGCCAACGGGGAGGTAATTCTCACCGCCCATCCAGTAATAGTCACTCCTCAGGGTACGTGGTTACATCAATTAGATTGTCCGATGCTTCAGCAAACCCTTGGGTCGGGAATCGGAAGTCGTTAGAAGCGGTAAATGGGAAGCTTAACAAGGGGGAAGCCAAGCGATCGCTTTTCCCTATTCCCAGATCCGCTGTTCCCTATTCCCAGATCCGCTGCTCCCTGTTCCCTATTCCCAGATCCGCTGCGCGCAGCGCTATAGATAACTGAGATAAATGAAGCGCCTAATTCAGTTTATTGTGATTACCTTGTTGGGGCTAATCTTAAGCCGTGGTGTACACGCACTACCCTCTGGTGGCCATCAGCACTCAGCCATTAGCACTCAGCCATCAGCACTCAGCCATCAGCACTCACCTATTAGCACTCACCTATTAGCACTCAGGAATAGTGAGCAGAACGCAACAGTAAGCAAGACACAACAGCAACCAGCAAGCACGAAGCCCTACCTGCTGCTGAAAACAGGCAAAGACTATTACGATGCTGGACAGTATTCTGATTCTGCACGAGTATTGCAGCAAGCAGCACAAGCTTATCAAGCCACAGGAGATATACTCAACCAAGCCCAAGCCCTGGGTTTGCTGTCCTTAGTGACTCAGCAACTTGGGGAATTGGATAAAGCCCAAGCAGCCATTGACTCCAGTTTGTCGTTGCTAGAAACCTTATCTAGGGGGAGTGAACGAGTATTGGCTCAAGTGTTGAACACTCAAGGGCGTTTGCAATTGGTACAGGGAAATGCTGAAGCTGCTCTGAGCACCTGGCAAAATGCTGAAGCACTCTATGCTAAAGCCAATGATCGGGTTGGTGTGCTTGGTAGCCAGATTAATCAAGCCCAAGCCATGCAATCTTTGGGACTTTACCGTCGAGCCAAGAAGCTACTAACTCAGGTAAGACAAACCCTGCTGGCACAACCGGATTCTCCTCTAAAAGCGATTGGCTTACACAATCTTGGTAATGTGCTTCGACAAGCAGGGGATTTAGAGCAATCTAAACAGACCTTAACCGAAAGTTGGACAGTCGCACAACGAATACAATCTTCCCAATCCGAGAGTCAAGGGTTGCTGAGTTTAGGTAATACTGAGCGAGCCTTAGCCACAAGAGCAAAAGAATCGAATAACAACAAAGCATTCCAGCAGTATATCCAAGACGCTATAACTCACTATCAACAAGCAGCAGCAAGCACCACCTCACCAATCACCCAAATTCAAGCACAATTGAATCAGCTAAGTTTACTCATCGAGACAGACCAGGAGCAATCTGCTCAAGCCTTATTGCCACAAATCCAGACATTACTAACTCAATTACCATCCAGTAGAGCATCAGTTTACGCCCACGTAAATTTCGCTGAAAGTCTGATTAAGATGGGAAATCGAAATGTGCCATGGTCTCAAAGAGCCGCTACGGGATTGACCTTGGCCAAAAGGCCACGCTACGCGAATGGTCACGCTACGCGAACGCAAATTACCAAACCAATTCCCACACCAATTACCAATTCCCAAGACATTGCTCAACAACTCAACACAGCCATTGAGCAAGCTAAAACCCTAGAAGACAAACGAGCAGAATCCTATGCCCTGGGCACCCTTGGTCACTACTTTGAACAAACCAAGGATTGGTCAAATGCCATAACCGTTACCAAGTCAGCACTTGTGATTGCCCAAGGGATTAATGCAGCGGATATTGCTTATCAGTGGCAGTGGCAAATGGGACGTATACTTAAGGCTCAAGCCGAACAAGTCACTACCACCAGCAATGGTGGTACCAAAGCAGTAAGCGACCTGATCCAGGATGCGATCGCTTATTATACTCAAGCCTCTAATACCTTAACGACTTTACGCAGTGAGTTAGTTGCTCTCAATCCTGACATCCAGTTTTCCTTCCGAGAACAAGTAGAACCGGTCTATCGAGAGTTAGTGGATTTACTATTGCGTTCTCCTCAACCAAGTAACGATAATCTCAAGCAAGCCCGTGATGCTATTGAAGCACTCCAGCTTGCTGAAATCGACAACTTCTTTCGAGACGCCTGCACCAACCTCGAAAAGGTGAACATTGATGATGTAGACTCTACAGCAGCGGTGATCTACCCGATTATCTTAAAAGACGGCTTAGCGGTAATCCTCAAATTGCCTAAGCAAAATGACTTGGGTTATGTTTACCATCAAAACATATCAGAAGATAAAGTCAACCAAACGGTCGAAAAGTTCAAAGAAATCATAACCAAACCTACCGGTGCTAATAACACTATCAAAAAAGACTTACCCCCAATTTATGACTGGCTAATCAGACCCTTTGAAGAAGAACTAGAGACTACCCGTGACAGAGACCAAAGCTCCATAAAAACCCTAGTATTTGTCCTAGATGGGTCATTACGAAACATTCCTGTAGCAGCCCTTTATGATGGCAAACAGTATTTAATAGAACGGTATGCTGTAGCTGTGAATCCTGGCTTACAGCTAGTGGATCCCAAACCATTGCCAAGACAGCAGCTTAGAGCCTTACTAGCTGGAGCAACTAACGCTCCCAGCTTTAAAAATCAAAAAACTTTAGGCCGACGTAATTATTTCGGCCCAATCCCATTTGTAAAATCCGAGTTAAATAACATTGAGACACAGGTAAACTATAGTCAGAAACTTGAAGATATAGAATTTACCAAAGAAAACCTGGAAAATCAACTAACAGCAGCACCTTTTAATGTTGTTCATATTGCTACTCACGGCCAGTTCAGTTCTAACCCCGAGGAAACATTTATCCTAGACTGGAACGAACGGATCACAGTCAAGGATTTAGATAACTTACTACGGGTGAGTGACCCCAGTGGCACAACCCCCATTCAACTGTTTTTGCTTAGTGCTTGTGAGACTGCTACTGGGGACAAACGAGCCGCTTTAGGACTAGCTGGGATAGGGATTAGAGCAGGAGCACGGAGTACCCTAGCCACCTTGTGGAAAGTTGCAGACCGCTCTACAGCGGAATTTATGAATCAGTTCTATCAACAGTTAAATAATCCAAAGTTGACTAAAGCGGAAGCCCTACGAAATACTCAAATAGAGTTTCTAACGATGGAAGAAGAAGATCCTAACAAAGACTACAGTCTTCCTTATAATTGGGCACCATTTATTTTAGTGGGAAATTGGCTTTAAAGGTTGAGAGGTTTAAGCCCGAATGTTGAATGTTGAATGTTGAATGTTGAATGTTGAATGTTGAATGTTGAATGT
>NZ_CEYLVT010000178.1:0-15710 GCF_982860115.1 Moorena sp. | reverse complement strand
TGATGCCCCCCCTAACACACCCTACGCAACTTTTTTACAAATATGAGATGCACCCATCGCATTCTCTATTAAGGTTTTAATTAACCGTTTCAATCGTTAATTACTACTTTTGACTTACTCCTCTCATTTTGATAATTTAGGTGAAGTGCTTATTAAGCTGATACCAGCAGGGTTACTTTAATTCTAAAACAACGTTTTGCAGATTAAGTGGGATCACGGCGCAATCAGAGCTGAAGCAGATCAGGCACACTGGCGGGCTCTGGGGAGATGATACAGGCAAAAAGGTTCTAGAAAAGAGCTCAAAGCTGTGCCAAAATCTGGAAAATGTGAAGACCGTTACCGTTTACTCTCCCTTGAAGTTGCCATAGACTTGCTTCCCTGGTGGAAGTCGCAACTACTCCTCATATCAAAAAGCCCACCCTCGCTGAGGACAGGCTATCAAAACCCCAAAAGTTGTTCAGTTTTGTTGCCATCTTGGCGAATTTGCCTATTAGCAAGGTTAGCCAATGTTGACCAAGTTATTAGCATCCCATTGCCATAGATGCGCCCTTTTTTTTGTTGTATGTAATTGTGATAACCGTTATAAAACCTAATTTGGTTTAACTAGATCAATTTGCTTTAGAGATAGAATAGTCTGGGGACTTGCTAGCAGTATTCTCCACACCATTTCTAGAGTTATGTAATGTTTTAAATTCCTTTTTTAGTTGTTCTAGGTCTTTTTTCAGAGCCTGAGTTTCCTCTTGCAGCAGTTCCTTGGACAAATTCCCAGTCTTGGTTGCGGTGAATTGAGTTATAAATTTCTTTAAGTTCTGTATCTTCTACACTACCGTCGTCGTACTGAAAAATGGTATAAACTTGCTGGCAAAATTTTCCCATTAATAGGGCTTCGTCATAGTTAAATCCTTTGCGGATCGTTAGGGGAATTTTCATTCTTGATTAGTCTTATTAAGGTTAGATATATGCTTTTTACTTGGCGGCGCTCAGCATCTTTATTGAGTCTCTATCAACTTCCCAATCAACTGTTGCAATCTTTAGTGACTACTTTTGACTTCCTTATAATTCTGTTCAAGACAGGCTTTGAGTGTTTTTGCTAGGACTTTAACATGGGGTTGCCTCAAAATATTGAGATGATGCCCTGGAATCTCATGAATCTCTACTCCCTCCTGGACTAAATTAGCCCAACCCAAAGTTGGATGTCGGTGATACGTCCTACAGGAACCGTCACTGCGTAGCAGCGTCATCCGATCTGGATACACCTGCGGCTTGTATCTAATGTAAGCTTTGATGTTTGTCCAAATGATGGGAAACAAGCGACCAATGACCCCTTGGCGAAACTCAACGTTTTCCATTTTCTGGGTGACTGCTTTGGCTATCTCTAATGTTCGACTGGGAGTCTGCAATTTTAGCTGCTGGCTTTCTCCACCCTCTGCCATCTGTTTTCTTTTCTGGGCAGCAAAGGTGGTTAAATTGAAGTAATCGAACACATAAGGCCAGATGTCTAGCACTCCTGATGTGAACAAAAACTTGAGCATCTCCCAGGTATTCATCAATTGGCTGCCATGGCACGCTGTTCCATCTAGGGAAACAAGCAGGACAGATTCACCAGCTTGTTTGAGTTGTTGAGCCATTTCAAATGCGATAATTGCCCCAAAAGACCACCCTCCTATGGCGTATGGTCCTTCTTGCTGCACTGTACGCACGGCTTTAATGTAGCAAGTTGCCATTTCTGGAATCGAGGTTATAGGTTTACTATTCGCCGCTAAACCCAAAGATTGTATCCCAAAAAACGGTTGTTCCTCTCCCAGAAGAAAAGCTAATTCGTAGTAGGGAAAGACTACGCCAGCAAGGGGATGAACACAAAAGAAAGGTTTCTTGCTTCCATGTGGTTGAATGGGAACGAGGCAAGTTTTTGATCGCCTCAACTTGGCTGCTGCTGTTGCCCTCGTTCTAGCTAGTTCCTCTGGGGAAGGGGAACTACCATTAGCCGATTCTTTAGTAGAAAGGGGATTTATCGCCTTTTGCTTGATCACAAAAAAACCTGCAACGGACTGGTATATCTGCTCAAATGTCTTTATTTTACTTTTTAGTCCGCAACAGTAGCCTCAGTTTGAAACACTTTCGGCTCTTTGTAGTTGGGTATCTTGTAGGGAGGCAGATTTGATCTCAACCCGGCTGTAATCGAAGTAGAGTTGAGAATAGCTTGTATCTTCAGCAAAACAGGAAACCAAACTACATATCGAAACAGATCCACCTTCATATACAAGACCCAAAACAGGATAGCGATACCAAGGCTGGTACCTGCTGATAGCTTCACAACCCAGAAAAGGACTGCTGCGAGCAACAGTGCGAGGACATTTGGGTAAAAGAAGTCAAAGAAGACGAGATTCCTAAATTCAGCACCAAAGTGGTTCCCATAAATTTTTGCTACCCTTGCCCCATAACGCTCATAGCCATTGGCGTCCGCACCTGGTCCCCGTAGGCGAAACCGCAGAGGTATCGGCGCACCCAATACGTAAGCTTGTAGTTGTTTCCAAGAACTTAGATGGTTGCCAATTCTCGGTCTACAGCCAATTAACTCAGCCATCTCCTCCATCCAGCGATCGAAGAAATAGACGTGGGGAAGGCGCTCTTGCATAGTCGGACACTCACGGGTGTGTTGGCTTGCCTCTTTTTTGATCAGCTTTTCCAGCTTCTGTGGTTCTGGTAGCTTGACTTTATTAGCGAAAACCTGGGCAACAAAGCGGGCTTGCATCTCTGCCATAGCAGGTATTGACCCAATGGTTGGTCTGACTAAACCAACGAAAGCCAGGTTAGGCATCTCCGGGTGGAAACAACCCTTGTATAGGTCTAGGTGTCGGTACTTCCAGTCGTTTGGTAACTTAATAGACAGCAAAGTCGGTTTGTAGCCGGTGTTTACCACTAAAGCATCAACTTCCTCTCGACTGCCATCCTCAAAGTAGGCACTGGTCTCGTCAAATCTGACTACCCTGCCCTTTGGTACAATCTTTTTGCTGTGAACCAAAAACAAGATATCATCCGTCGGTGCCTCAGGTCGGGTCAGGTTGCCGCTGATTTTACCAAACCGCAGACCAGGTTTTGTCCAGTGTTTGCCGTGCCACCGATATGGAATCATTGCTTCTGGCAACCATTCTTTAGGCAGCAACCGTAATGACTTATGGAAGCGTGCGTATGCTGGCTTAAAAATCTTGGGTAACCGAGTGTACCAGCTCATCCCAAAGGTAAGTACTTCTTGGTAACAACCCATGTACTGACCAATTGGCCAATACATCATCTGATCGATAGGATTACAGGTGAAAGGGTAAATACGGGGGATGGGGGTATAATTAGTAGCGGAGACAACAGTTCTGGCTGCTACGCTGCTAATCTCGGAGTTAATACCAATACCGCTCTCACCAAGGCCAGTGCATAGCACCCGTTTGCCCTTAAACGCCTCTGGTGTCTTATATTTGCTCCCGTGGAGAACCTTGCCACGGAACAGGTCTAACCCTGGGAAGGCCGGTATATCGGGTTCACCGTGCAATCCCGTGCATAGGACAACGAAGTCATAGTCCCTGTATATGCTGTCATTAGTGAGTACATCATACTTTCCGTCAGCTTTCCTCTCAATAGCATGCACAGTAACCCCGCAACGTACACGCTCCTCCAGTCCAAATTTGTTCGCAAATGAACGAAGATATGCCATCATTTGCTCTGGGGTGGGAAAGTCTGGGTAATCGTCTGGCATCGGATAGGACCCAAACTCTGTAATCCATTTGGAAGAGGTAAGAGTAGCAGTAGACCAGCAGTATTTTCTCCAAACGCCTCCTAAATCTTCCTCCTGCTCAAGAATGGTCAACTCTTCAATGCCGACATCTAATAGCTCCTTTGCTGTGACTAAGCCTGATAAACCAGCCCCTACAATTAGGCAACGTTTAGTTGACATCATTGTACTTAGATCTCCTTAACCTCGGTTCAAATTGTTTCACTGCCTTGAGTAAACTCTTGGCCTTATTTATTGGCTAAATGCTGTGCCACTGCTTCTATGGTGGGGTAATCAAATAATAGCGTCGGCTCAATTTCATATCCTAACCACTCTTCGAGATCTCCTGTCAGACCCACTGCTACACTGGAATCCACACCATAGCGCTCAAAAGGTTTCTGCAAATCAACCTTATTTGGAGGTATTTCCATTAGTTCTGCTAGATAGGATACTAACCACTCCTGAATTTCTGATACCGTTGATCGATTCTTGGGTTGATCTGCAAAGTTTTCCTTATTAATTTCGGAAACTGAAGGCATCTGAGCATTTTCATGACTGTCGAGTTTCATGATTAAAAACCTCCTTATTTTTAATTTTAATTAAAAATAAAATTATTAGTTATTATTCATAATAACATTTTTTAAAAAAACTACAACTTATTGACTGAATATGTAGTTTTTTTTGCCTCTACCATTTCTGGGGTTGGTACCTTAACATTCCAAGCTAAGCCAACTAGTTCAAGACCGCGAATCACCCAAGAACCAAAGTCAATTTGCCACCATTTCAGACCGAACCTAGCTGAGTTAGGAAAAGCATGATGGTTGTTGTGCCATGCTTCTCCAAAAGTAGGTATAGCACCCCAGATCTGGTTTCCACTTTTATCTCTAGTATCAAAGGGGCGGCGGCCAATTGTATGACAAATTGAACCAATGTACCAATAAGCGTGATGTACTAGGAAAAGACGCAGGAGTCCCCCCCACAAAAACCCTTTGAATACTCCCAACCAAGTCCAGGTCAAAACTCCTCCTAATGCAGCCGGAATCGCCAGACCAAGAATAACCCAAGTGAGATACTGCTGATTGATTTTAAGCAGGATAGTATCTCGTAACAAATCCTTGGCAAACAGACCATAATTGGTCAATTTACTGTTCATCATCCAACCTAAATGGGCATGCCATAGTCCATGAATTTTACTCAAGCTTTTCTCTTCATGAAAGTGAGGTGAATGAGGATCCCCCGGCTGGTCACTGTATTGATGATGGCGTCGGTGAGTAGCTACCCAATTGATCACGGAGCCCTGAGCTGCCATAGAGCCAAGGATAGCAAGGATAATCCTAATTACTGGTTTTGCCTCGAAGGCTTTATGGGAAAAGTATCTGTGAAAACCGACAGTTACTCCGGTAATCGTCAATATATACATCACAACCAGAAGACCTACCTCAACAGCTCCGATGCCCCATTGCCAACAAAGCCCCACCGCCACTGACGAGCCAACAAAAGGAACTACAATAGTGGCAAAAGCAAAGTTCCATTGCAGTTTTTGCAGGTGTTTATTCTCTATGATTATTCGCGGTTTATAGGCTGATTTTTTAGTATAATTGACGTCAGTGCTGCTGTTGGACTGGATTGACATTTATCTGATCTGTCCTAGTTAGTATATAAAATAAAAATATCAAATAAAAAACGATAATTACTAGCTATCATGCTTGATCTTTTTAGCCAATACCATTTCAACTTTTGGCATCTTGATATTCCACACCAAACCCAACTTTTCCAGAAGGCGAAGAACCCAGCTACCTAAGTCAATTTGCCACCATTCCAATCCATTGATTGCTGAGTAAGGAAAGGCATGATGGTTATTGTGCAATGAGCCTCCTAGGCTCGGAAGCATTAGCATGATGTTATTAGTACTGCGATCGCCTGTATCAAAGGGCCGACTTCCATAGACATGGGCGATTGAGTTGATTCCCCAAATAACATGATGAACCAAGAATATCCGAATCAGCCCTCCCCATAGAAAGCCTTGCAGTGCGCCCATCCAACTCCAAGTCATTAATCCACCTAGGACAGGGGGAATGAGCAGACCCAGCATTACCCAGATCAGGTATAATTGATTGATCCTGGTAATCAGAGGGTCTCGAAGCAAATCTTTGGCATAGATTATAGGATTTCTAAACTCACTCTCGAATAGCCAACCCACATGGGCATGCCATAGTCCCCGAAGCCAACCAAACTTTTGTCCTTGGTGGAGGTTGGGGGAATGAGGATCTCCTGGCTGATCGCTGTATTGGTGATGGCTGCGATGGTGACATACCCAGTAGTTAACAGGTCCTTGAGCTGCCATAGAGCCAAGAATAGCAAGAGTAACTCGGATCGCAGTATTAGTTTTGAAGGCTCCGTGGGAAAAGTAACGGTGAAGACCTACTTCGACACCGAACATGGTCAAGGCATACATAATCACCAACAATACTACTGCCACAAAACTAATACCTGCTTGCCAAGCTAGTGCCATGGCAACAAGTAAACCCAGAACAGGAATTAAAACATTAGCAAAGGCAAAGCGTCGTTGCAGTTTTTGGAGGTTTTTGTTTGTTATCGTTATCTTCTTTGGGTTAGATGAACTGGTAAGCGGCTCGACTATTTTAGTTTTATCTAACTGATTCAATTTTTTTTTTACTCCTACTTACTGCGTTTTTCTTCACAGGGAGTTGATATCAGTTTCCAACTGTTTAAATTTCGCTTTTCCTGAAGACTTTCCCTGACACACCATTCAAACTTCCAGTTAGAAACCCAACACGGCAGTTATGGCGCTGAATTTTACCACTGGAAGTTTTGGGAATACTCCCAGGTTTGATCAGTGCCACATCATAAACCTGAAGTTGATGCTCAGATGCCACTGCTTGGAAGATATTTTCCACTACCTCATCCACATCTAGTTTTTGCCAGTAACTGCGCTCTACCTCCTGGACAACTACTAGTCGCTCCTGATGTCCCAACTCCACTGTAAAAGCTGCTCCAGCACTAGGTCTAAGCGCCTGATGACTCCGCTCCACAGTCAGTTCAATATCTTGGGGATAATGATTGCGACCGCGAATGATCATCACATCCTTGAGGCGACCTGTAACAAATAGTTCTCCATTGTTTACAAAACCTAGGTCTCCAGTCCGCAGAAATGGACCTTTTCCTGTATCTGCTATGTAGCCATGAAATGTCTGTTTTGTTTCTTTTAGTTTGCGCCAATAGCCCTGAGCTACGCTGGCACCGGACACCCAAATTTCTCCTACTTGGTTATCAGCGCATAGCTTTAAGGATTCAGGGTCAACGATTGCAATTTTTTGGTCTAACCATGGCTGACCACAACCTACAACCTTACGGACACCTGCCACGTCCCTAGAGACTGGTATTACTTTATTTTGCTCTAGTGCCTTCCCCGACCCTGAACAGATAATGGGTGGCTCTGTTTTCAACCCCCCAGACACAAATAACGTCGCTTCTGCCATGCCATAGCAGGGGTAAAACGCCTCTTTTCGGAAGCCACAGGGGCCAAATTTAGCAGCAAACTGCTCTAGAGTCTCGGCACGAACTGGTTCTGCTCCTGTAAAAGCGACATCCCAGCTGCTCAAGTCAAGAGTAGCCAACTGTTCTGGCTTCACCTTGCGAATGCACAGATCGTAAGCAAAATTAGGGCCACCACTAGTGGTAGCTTTGTATCGGGAAATCGCTTTTAACCAACGGATAGGCATCTGCAGAAATGCCAGGGGTGAGAGCAGAATACAGGGAATCCCCAAATATAAGGGCTGAAGCACGTTGCCAATTAGCCCCATATCATGGAATAGAGGCAGCCAACCAACAAAAATGGTTTGTTCGCTATGTCCGAAGGCTTGCTTAATCATCCGCTCATTGTGTAGCAGATTACCGTGACTCACCATCACTCCCTTGGGTGTTCCGGTAGAACCCGAGGTGTACTGGAGAAAGGCTAGGCTGCTGCTGTCTAGGGTTGGTTCAGACCAGTCCAACCCTTGGTCGCGATCGCATTTATTGGTAGGAAGCAGGTGCAGCCGAGCCAGAGCTGGATGCTGGGCAAAGCGACTGGTTAACTCGGTCAATAGAGATGTGGTAGTTAGGGCAAACAACGCCTCTGCATCTGATGCGATCGCTAACAACCGAGACAGATTGTGACTGCGTCGGGGTGGTGGATATGCGGGCACTGCAATTACGCCAGCGTACAAGCACCCAAAGAAAGCAGCAATGAAGTCTATACCTGGTGGATAGACTAGTAAAGCTCGTTCCCCCGTTGCTCCCAGAGACTGCAACTGGCTGGCGATCGCCCTTGAGCGTTGGTCTAATACCTGATAAGTGAGTAAATCAGTTTCTTGCTCACCTTTTTCGAGGAAGGTATAAGCGATTTGATCAGGCTGAGTTAGGGCTCTATAGCACAACAACTCTACCAGATTGGAAAACTTGTCGGAAAGCTCTGAACATCTGATATTTCCCAAGTTTCAAGCTCCTTTATAAATAGCGTTTTTCAACGCTTCCTTGCTCCCCTTCAACAGTTTTTTTACTGTTTTAACTATCTTTTGGTGTACTTAGCTGTCTGAGCATTTAGAGACCCCTAAATTAGGCTTAACGAGAAATCTAGCACGAAAAAAAATACCTGTCAACCCTAATCGTAAATAAATTACTCCCACACTCTCGTCCAACTATAGCTATAGAAAACCTAAGTACTCGGACATCTAGGATTACTCACTAGCAGTACTCAATTGATTGAGGTACTTTCGTCCTAGGTTTTAGGGATTAGGGAGTAGGGAGTAGGAAAAAAATGCTTAATATCTCATTACAAATAGAAACCCTATAAATTTTTATTTTTTTTTAATTTGTTAAGAAAACTAAATTTTTTCCAACCCTTTCTGTTCCCGATTTCCAGACCCAACGTTCTTAACTTTTAACACCAATCTTTAATTATATCAGACTACTTGGCTATAGAAAAGTAGCATTTTCAACCAGACTCTCCCAACTCCTGATTGGATCTGATCAGGATTTTTGGTAAAACTTAGGATAAGATCCTAATGGATATCAGAGGATAACTGTGTCTCAAGACCTATTGCAAAACCGAGACTACACTATAATTCTGGCTAGAAATGCCTCTAAAACCTTTGGAACCCAGCCTGGACTGGACAAGCAGTGGTTGCTAGCTCAGGAGTCTATTATCGCCTTGGCAAAGAAATGCGAGGAACTTGATCCAGACGGACTCACCATTTACATTGCATCTACTCCCTATCAAAAATATGACAACACCACTAGTCAGGCATTAGTTGACCTATTTGAACAGCCCTATGGTTCAGACAGCATCAATGTGGTTGAGCCGCTCAAAGTGGCAGTTGATGATCACTTTAGCCGTAAATCCCGCCAGCAGACAAAAGAAAACGGTGATATTATTATCGTCATCCTGGATAGTGAACCAAAGCCACGGATGGCTGTAGTAAAATTATTAGTGGCAGCAACTAAGAAGATGGATTCTCAGGAAGAACTGGGTGTGATGTTTGCTCAAGTGGGAGAAGACCCCATTACTCGTGGTTTTCTAACTGCTTTAGATGATGATTTACATGCTGCGGGAGCTAAGTTAGACATTGCGGACACTAAGCTTTTGTCAGCTATGGAGGAAAGTCAGATTACCAAGTTTTTGCTTGATGCCTTATATGATTAGGATGAAAGCAATCAGCTATCAGCTTAAGCGCTACGCGCACGCTACGCGAACAGCCGTCAGCTATCAGCTTAAGCGCTACGCGCACGCCTGCGCTTAAGCTATCAGGTAATGCCTACTAGGTGATAGCTTGCATTACGGCGGTTTGCATAACTATCAGGTACACAAAATTTTTTTTGTGCTTTCTTCCCTGCTCCCTGCTCCCTGCTCCCTACTCCCTAAAAACCTAGAACAAAAGTACCTAATAGCAATTGGAAACCGCTGTAAAATGAAAGCTTACCACTGACAACGGTTAAAAACCCAAAAGTATGTCTACACCAACCAATATCAATAAAATTCTGATTGAACGTCCTAGTCAAGACCATCTCGATAACTTGGGTGTCTTAAGTTGGCCAATTTGGACAAAGGAAGTCTCGGAATTTCCCTGGACTTACGATGAGCCGGAAACGTGTTACTTGCTAGAGGGTGAAGTAGTTGTCACCCCAGATGGCGGTGAACCAGTTCAAATTGCCAAAGGAGATTTGGTAACTTTCCCAGCTGGAATGTCTTGCACCTGGAATATTCTTTCTAATGTTAGGAAACACTATCAATTTGGCTAGAAATTTGAGGGGCTTTGATCCAGGATTTTATGGAGTAGGGAGTAGGGGGAATAAAATTGAAGTGATTAACCGGAATTTATCTCCCTACTTTATATCCCTATTTTATTGTTTCACTCATCTGCTTCTCTAATTCTTCTAATAATTGATCGACATCCTTACCAACTTGCTCAAAGCACTCTGGTGGGGAAAGTTCAGGTTCAAATTGAATCAGTTTCAACTGTCCATTACCAATGCCAATAATTAGAACTTCCTGCTCAGGTTTATGAGCATCTACCACTCCCAAAATTTCCTGAATTTGGTTATTAACCTGACGATTTAGGGTTTCTATTGCTTCCCTAGGACAGTAAACAAAATGTGGCTTCGGTTTCATATCAAGTCCGAGGGTTTCATCAGTTTCTCCTTTTTCCAGAAAGAGCCCCCAAGCTAGTGCAGCTAATTCTTTTTGATTGGCTTTAACAAACTTATCTAACTGATGTTGCCACTTGTTTATTGCTAAGTCTTGCCGATTACTACCGAATAAGTCCATATAGTATTTATAAATTGGGTGAGGTACTTTCGTTCTGGGTTTTAGTTAGTAGTTAGTAGGGAGCAGGTAAAAAATATTGTGTACCTCATAACTATGGTAAACGCTATACTCACATCCCGATTGTCTAGAGCTACACAAACTAAAAACTAACCCAAGAAACTAAGACAAATGGGTGGTTTTTACTAGATAACTGCACTATGATATCATTTCCGGTACTGCGCACCACCGGACAAGATATGAATGATTTTTGGACAGATATTCTCAACTTTGCCAAAGACACCACAAACCGTGTCGGGAATCGGCACCTTAAGGACTTTGGTCAGGTACAAGGGTCCGAAAAAGCCGATGGTACGTTAGTGACCCAGGCGGACAGGTGGGCAGATCAAGAAATTAGAGATGCGATCGCATCTCATTTCCCTAGCCACGGCGTACTGAGCGAAGAAGCATCCCACCAATTTCCTGAGTCTGAATGGTGCTGGATTATTGACCCTCTTGATGGTACCACCAACTTTACTAGAGGAATTCCCCTGTGGGGGGTTTCCTTAGGCTTGTTGTATCAGGGAACTCCAGTGTTTGGTTATATTCATTTTGCTCCTGTCCAGCAATCCTTTCATGGTTTTTGGCTGGGGAAATCAGACCTCAAAGGTGTTGAAAACGGTGCTTTTCTCAATGGACGTCCCATCCACAGCAGCCAGGATTCCCCTAGCCAAAACCACTTTTTCAACCTGTGCGCCCGTAGTACCTCAGTTATGAAGCAACCCTTCCCCTGCAAAATTCGGATGCTCGGGGTTGCCAGTTACAACTTTCTGGCCACTGCCAACGGTGTCACCTTAGGAGGAGTGGAAGCAACCCCGAAAATTTGGGATTTTGCTGGAGCTTGGGTGATTATTCACGCAGCTGGAGCAGTTTGGGTCCCCTTAGATTCTCAGGCAATTTTCCCCTTGGAAGTAGGCCAAGATTACGGTCAGCGGTCGTTTCCGACTCTAGTTGCAGCACGTCCGGAATTAGTGAGTGTGTTTAAGCCGTTGGTAGAGTTTCTTGGGGATAAGACAAGTTGAATGGAGAATTAAGAATTTAGAATTTAGAATTAAGAATTTAGAATTAAGAATTTAGAATTAAGAATTAAGAATTTAGAATTAAGAATTAAGAATTAAAAATTAAGAATTAAGAATTAAGAATTAAGAATTAAGAATGGAAAATGGAGAATTAAGAATGGAAAATGGAGAAGGTATACTCTAGAAAGTAGAAGGCCAAATGTAGAATTCTACATTCCCAATTCTACATTCTACATTCCCAATTCTACATTCTAAATTCTACATTCTTAATTCTAAATTCTACATTCTACATTCCCAATTCTACATTCTACATTCTTAATTCAAAACGGATGTTCCCATAAATAATCTGCGATCGCATTTTCTCCTGCCAGTTTCTCTGGCTGAGCACCCAACAAAACGGAAATTTGTTCCAACTGATGATTGAACCGTCGAGCAACCCGACTGGGTATACCGTAGTCATAGATAATATGACCTTGCCCAGCAATCACTACTACTTGATAATCTGGGTTAGCTTGGGCAAACAAAGCAATCTTCTCTGCCATGGTTTCATCCCATAACACTTGGGCTGCGAAAAAATTGTCGAAGTTGAGACTATTGCTATGACCGGCATGGTGATGTTGTTGGTAGAATCCCTGAATCAGGTTGCGGTAATCAGCGTTATCTGTGCGAATTTCCGATAATGGGGGAATATGTTCCTGCTCAGCAGAGGTTAAACTCTCTAATCCCCTACGGGCTACTTTACGAGTGACCTCAGTGGGTGTATTTAAGGCTAACACAGGCAGTTGATTGGTTTTAGCAAAGCGTACCAGGGGAGCATAATATTCCCAAGGAAAGCCCCAGCGTTGTTCATACTCACTTTGCTTAACCAACTCAGCTTCTGTGATTTTCCCGGCTAGGTATTGATCTAGGATATCTTGAGCTGGGCGCTGGAACATTTCCATTGCGATCGCAATTTTGGAATTTTCACGGGTTAGTGCTTCAATAATCGCTAACTGCGCTTCATGATCTTTTTGGCTGCTGTGAGTTTCTCCTAAATAAATAACCCGGGCTTTTTTCCATTCCGGTAATACCTCTGGTAGGGATAGTAGATTAACCGTTTCTATCTGTTGTTGCTGGCTAGTGGCAGTTGAACTATTATGTTGAGTATGTTGAGCAAAAACTGGGGTAGTACAGAAAAAGAAAATTCCCAGGGAATAAACAACGACTTTGGTAATTGTACCCATATAAAAGTGATAATAGCGACTCAAAAATCCAACTGGTCATGTTTAGCTTAACGTGATTCAGAATTGGCAGGAAGTAATTGAGCATCACAAAATTCCAAAAGCCGATTCAAAGCCCAAAATTCATCCACATCACCTTTGCCTGTACTAATGTGAGCCACATGACCCCCTTGGGCAGTTAAAATTAAGTTGGCATAGGGATTACTACTCGTGCGCTCTTCCAATTCTGGAATAATAGTAGGGTCAAAAATCGGGTCATCCGCAGCATAGATGACCAAATAGGGCAAAGCTAAGCTGTCCAACAGGTAAAGTGCACTAGTCTTCTGATAGTATTCATTAACGCTAGCAAACCCGTAGTAATCAATCACCATATAGTGGTCAAAGCTCCGCATTGAGTTAATGCACTCCACTACACCAGGTTTGACAGCCTCAGGAAAGTTTTCTAACCGTTGTTGAGATATTTTCCTGAGTTTATGAGTGAACCTCTGTTCGATCAAGCGTCCGATTGGCGTAGATAGCAAATAATCTATGGAGCGATTCGATTCCAGATTAGGAGCCAAAACTGCTCCAAACCTGACCAGAGAACAATTGTTTTCAACTGCTGCCTTAAGTCCCCACAATGCCAACTGTCCCCCCATGGAAAAGCCCACCAAACCGACAGGTTCTGGGCAACCCATCTTTACTAATTGCATGGCTAGCTCCAACTGATCTTCCCCTTCTCGCCAACCGTCAGAAGATGGGACTGGGGATAGTTGTGCACTGCGTCCGTTACTGCGCCAATCATAAATTAAAACTGCCCAACCATTGCTGTAGGCTTTACGAGCAAGGGTACGACTATACCAACCACTATCGACATCCCCTGTAAGGGCATAGTTAACAATCAGGGTACCTTTGGCATTGTCAGGACAACTCCACAATCCGCGCAACGGGACCTGATCCGCACCAGTAAATATGTGTTCCTGCCAGGGAATCAGGGGCAAATGGGAAAGCCAAGGTACTCTTTCCCCCCACCAACTCCAGGTTTTACCGTACCAGTAAGTTGTAGCAATACTTTGGAATAAGCCATTTCTTAGGTACCAGGGAGCTTGGTAGTCTTGCATCAGGTTTCGTGCCTATTTGTAATTACACATCGGAGTATAAGCCCTCCTAGTTCCCTATGGGTGTGGGCAGACAAGCATTTGTTGCTCTAATTTTCAATATCTTTTTCCATCCACCGACGAGTGCCAAAAAACTGACAGGAATTGGAAGCTACCTTTGCTGCTGCGGCTAGGGCATCAGTAAACTCTTTCTGTAGAATATAGTGACAGAAGGCACCGTGAAACACATCCCCAGCTCCCAAGGTATCTACTGCTTGAATTTGGGGTACGGTTACTTCACCGGACACTCCTAAGCTGCGATACTGAATTGGTTTTTCTCCTTGGGTAATGGCAATGTGATTAATCCCAGCGTCTAGGAGATAAGCCATCACCTGTTCTTGACCAGAGCACCCTGGTGGATAGAAATTGGCTGAGCAAATGGCGTAATCAACGTAGGGCAAAATTGTTTCAAATCCTGGCTTCCAGCTACCGCCATCGATGACTACAGGGATATGATGAGTTTTGGCAAATTTTGCGATCGCATTACTAACCACCATCTGATGACCATCAATGAGCACCACATCCACCATCAAGTCTAAATCCTGAGGTATTTGTGTACTGCTGGCTTGGATTTTAGTAGCATTAATCGAAATAACTGCGCGATCGCCTGTGGATTCCGTAACAATGATCGAAGATACTGGTGGCGGTTGGGGGTTAGCTGGATCAAGGTCAGCGATGATTACGCCATGACTGGTCAAATCGCTGCGAATTAGCTGAGTAATCGGATTAATTCCCACCACACCGAGAATTTTAGCTAGATTCCCTAGATAGCTAAAGGTTACTGCTGCATTCGTTGCTGGTCCCCCAGCCGCTACTGTATAGTCAGAGGCAGTTATTTTTTCATTGCTGCTTGGTAGGTTGGTGCTGAGGTATACCAGGTCTAAGGTAACCATCCCCACAAAAATACCAGTGCTCGCCATCTAACAACTACCCTTAGTATGATTTTTCATCAGCCTTGTAAAGGTAAAATTGTTGGCAGATTCCTACAGTTTCAAAAGAGTATGCAGGGATCAGCGTACCAACATCTAGGTCAGTGCGGTAAATACTAAAGAGCAAAAAATTTTCTCGCTTTGTGGTCTGGGCAACAACTTGCTTGATTTGGGGTCGTCCTGTATCCACCAGTATGGTACACTGACGGCGCAGGAAACTGCCTAGGGCTTCGGGAGCTTGGGGACAAACTTCTTCTTTTAGATACTTGCTCAGTTGCTCAACCGCATAATCTTCATAGGTGGCTTGTCCAGGATTAGTCACCACCATTGAGCCTCCCACCACCGCCAGCACTATAGTGCCAAAAGCGGTGACAACCTGTGAAATCTTCATATTAATTTTTCAAGCATATATTATATATTACGATGGCTATCAAGCCTTCGAGTTCCAGATTAACTGCAAAATAGTGGTAACGTCTTGCATGTGTGATGGAAGTCCCTCAGGGTAAGACAATTGCTGCAATTGTCAGCAAACCATAGGACTGACGGAATCAGCAGAAACCCATCAAAATTTCAGAGATTGTTGATAAACCAACAAATAAGATGCTATAATCAACAACGGTAAGATTATGGCGAGCGTAGCCAAGTGGTTAAGGCAGTGGATTGTGGTTCCACCACTCGCGGGTTCGAGTCCCGTCGTTCGCCCTAAAAGTCCGTGGAATGGGCATCTTGCCCGTTTCATGTCTTGATGCAATAGCGAGTGGGGGGAACCCCCTTTGGCGGCGCT